>NZ_BAAAVI010000028.1:0-105684 GCF_039534445.1 Streptosporangium fragile
CATGGCCGATCATGGGGCCGGACCTGTCCTAGCGGTCTACAGCCACTCTCCAAAGTCGGCCTCTACCGGTGCTCCGCCAGGTGGCCGGTAGTGCTCTGTCAGGTCAGCCGGTGATGGCCGGGCGGTTTCGGGACGTGGTGATGCGATGTGGGTGCGCCCCCCGGGCAGCTCGCCCATGTCCGGCGGTGGCCGGAGTCGTCCGCCGAGGAGCTCCGGATACTCCCGGCCACCTGGAACGGCCGCTGCCCGGCCTGCTCCCGACGACCGCCCTGATCGCCTGACAGAGCGGTACTAGGCCGACAGGCGCAGGTCACGGAACGTCTCCAGGGCGCGGGCGATGGCGGAGAGACCCTCCGTCAGCTCGTCGGAGGTGACCGACAGCGCCGGGCGCAGCCGTACCGACCGCTCGCCGCACGGCAGGACCAGCACGCCCTCGTCCTCTCTGAGCCGGGCCACCAGCAGGTCGCGCTCCACGGCGTCCGGCAGGTCGAAGGCACACATCAGGCCGCGCCCCCGGGCGTTCTCGACCAGGCCGGGGAAGCGCCGCTGGATCTCCACCAGGCCGTCGAGAAGCTCGGCGCCCAGCCTGCCCGCCCGCGGGATCAGACCGTCGCGCTCCACGATCTCCAGCATCCGGCGCGAGCGGACCATGTCGACCAGCCCGCCGCCCCAGGTGGAGTTGATCCTGCCACTGGCTTGGAAGACGTTGCCGGGCACTTCGTCGACCCTGCGCCCGGCCATCACACCGCCCACCTGGACCTTCTTGGCGAAGGCCACGACATCGGGACGCACGCCCAGCTGCTGGTACGCCCACGGGGTGCCCGTGGTCCCGGCGCCGGTCTGCACCTCGTCCATGATGAGGAGCGCGTCGTACTCGTGGCAGAGCCGCTCCATCGCGAGCAGGAACTCCGCCCGCATGTGGTTGTCCCCGCCCTCCCCCTGGATGGGTTCGGCGATGAAGCAGGCGATGTCGTGCGGGTGGCGCTCGAACGCCGCGCGCGCGGCGGCCAGGGACCGTTCCTCGGCGGCCTCGACATCGCCGAAGTGGATCGCCGGGACCTCGATCCTGGGCCAGTCGAACTTGGGGAAGCGGTCGGTCTTGATCGGATCGGTGTTGGTCAGCGAGAGGGTGTAGCCGCTGCGCCCGTGGAAGGCGCGGGTGAGGTGGAGCACCTTGGTGCCGAGCTGCGGGGACCGGCCGGCCGCGGCGTTGCGGCGGCTCTTCCAGTCGAAGGCGCACTTCAGCGCGTTCTCCACGGCGAGGGCGCCGCCCTCCACGAAGAACAGGTGCGGCAGCTCGGGATCGCCGAGCACCCGGACGAACGTCTCGACGAAGTCGGCGAGGTGCCCGGTGTAGAGGTCGGAGTTGGCGGGCTTGTTGGCGGCGACCCTGCCGAGCAGCGCCAGGAACTCCGGGTCGTCGTCGAACGGGTTCACGCCGAGCGGCGCGGAGGCGAAGAAGGTGTAGAAGTCGAGGTAGTCGCGGCCGGTACGCGCGTCGACGAGCCGGGAGCCCCTGCTCCGCTCCAGGTCCAGCACCAGCCGGTAACCGTCGACGAGCAGATGACGAGCGAGGCGGCCGTGCACGTCCATGTCCCCTCCACAGCGAGTAGGGGAAATGATCCCCCGCAACAGCTGCTTCTACACGAATATATTACGCTTACAGCCCGGTTATTGTGAATATTTTTCGGCGCCTGGCCGCCTGGCCGCCTGGCCGCCTGGCGATCAAGCGGCGTGAGGCGTGGGACCCGCGCCGGTTCTGGGCAGCCCGAGACCCCGCAGGCGGAACGCCAGTGCCAGCAGGGCGATGCCGTACACGATGGCCATCGTGCCGATGAGCCAGACGACGGCGAGCGCACCGGCCCCCGGCCAGGCCAGCAGCAGGATGCCGAACAGCACCGACAGCACACCGCTGACGATGAACGTCCACTCGCCCTCCATCACCTTGCGCAGCCGGATCGCCGCCACGATTTCCAGGAGGCCGGTGGCGATGGCCCAGCCCGCGATGAAGAACAGCAGGACCAGCGCGGTGATCCCCGGCCAGAGGAAGACCACGAGGCCGGTCAGGATGCCCACGATGCCGGAGACGATCATCCAGCCCCGTGACCCTCCCCGGCCCGCGTTGAACAGCGAGAAGACACCGTTGACGATGGCGAAGGCGCCGAAGACGACGACCAGGGCGTAGAGCGTGATGTCCGGCCAGACGATGGCCAGCAGGCCGAACAGGATCGCGCACGCGCCCCGGACCAGATACACCCACCAGGTTTGGGTCAGCTCTCTCATGTTCTGCCCCCCTTTCCTCCTTGCGTGACCGATTCATTTCCGGAGGATCGCCAGCCCGAGACCACGAAAAGGTCAAATCGAACCCTCTACTAAAAAGCAGAAAAATTGCCAGAAAGAGGGCGTTTCTCCTTCGTAAGTCCGCCCCCGGCGAGATTCGGGATGACCGTACACGGCGCCGGGGGCACCGCTCCTCACGCCGCCGCGTAGACGACCAGGGACACCGCCACGTACTGGACCACGTAGGCGGCGACGGTGAAGGCGTGGAAGACCTCGTGGAAGCCGAACCAGCGGGGAGCGGGGTCGGGGCGACGCATGGCGTACACGACCCCGCCGGCCGTGTAGAGAAGGCCGCCGACGAAGACCAGGACTACCGCGGCCACCCCCGCGCCCTCCATCAGCTGGGGCAGCACGAAGACGGCCGTCCAGCCCAGGATGATGTAGAGCGCGGTCGACAGCCACCGGGGCGCGCCGGTCCACACCACCCGGAACAGCACCCCGGCGATCGCCCCGGTCCAGATCACACCGAGCACCACCGTGCCGGCCGGACCGTCCAGGGCCAGCAGCGCGAACGGGGTGTAGGTGCCCGCGATGATCAGGTAGATGTTGGCGTGGTCGAGGCGGCGGAGGAGCCGCTCCAGCCGTGGCGAGAGCATGCCCCGGTGATAGGTGGCCGAGATGCCGAAGAGCAGGCCGGAGGTGATCGCGTAGACCGCGGCGGCGAGCCGCGCCTGCAGGGTCGGGCCGAGCGCGACGAGGACGAACCCCGCGACGAGCGCCACGGGCAGCGTTCCGGCGTGCAGCCAGCCGCGGAGGCGGGGTTTGACGGTCTCCGCGAGCCTGTTGGTGACGGACGTGGTCATAAACCTACGGTACCGTAACCTACTGGTTCGTAGGTTGCGGTCCGTCCCCATGCTCCTTCCGGTGGTGGCGGGAACGGGGACCGTCCCGCTGCGCGTACGGTTTCCCTGAGGGGACTTCCCCGGTGCGCGCGTCGGAAAGAAGAGGATCAGGGCGATGGTCAGGCGGGAACCGCAGGAACCGATGCCGGGCCGCTACCCGGTGACCTTCGGCGAGGTCGACCTCCTGCAGGACCTCGACCGGTCCTCCGGCTGGGTGGTCTCCAAGGACGGCGTGCCCCAGTCGTACGTGGACCTCGACGACCCCACCTACCTCGATTTCGAGTACGTGCAGCTGATGGCCGACGTCATCGACCTCCTCGACGAGGGGCCGCTGGACGCCGTGCACGTGGGCGGCTGCGCCTGCACCCTGCCCCGGTACGTGGCGGCGACCCGGCCCGGGTCCCGGCAGCTCGTCGCCGAGCCCGACGGCGGCCTGGTCCAGCTCGTCAGGGACCAGCTCCGGCTGAAGTCGGTGCCGCGGCTCAAGGTCAGGATCCTCGACGGCCGTACCGCCACCGCCGGGCTCGCCGACGCCTCGGCCGACCTGCTGGTGCTGGACGCCTTCAGCGGCGCCACGATGCCGGTCGAACTGGCCACCTCCGAGTACATGGGGGACGTCGCCCGCGTGCTGCGCCCGGCAGGGACCCTGCTGATCAACGTCGCCGACGGCAAGGGCCTGGCCTTCACCCGCAGGGTGCTCGCCACCGTCCGCGGGACCTTCCCCCAGGCGGCCCTGCTCGCCGAGCCCGGCGTGCTGCGGGGACGCCGCTTCGGCAACCTCATCGTCGTCGCCTCCCGGGCGCCGCTGCCGCTGACCGGCCTGACCCGCAGAGCGGCGGGCGGTCTCACCCAGGCCCGCTGCCTGTACGGCGAGGACCTCGTCCGCTTCATCGCCGGTGCCCGCCCGCTGAACGACGGGGACGCCGTGGTCATCCCCGTCCCACCCCCCGCGGTCTTCGGCTGAGACACGACGCCGCCGCGGGCGACGGCCGGCCTCCGGGTGCCGGGTGCCGTCGGCGACCGCCGTCTCGCCGGCGTGCCGGCCCAGGCCGGTGCGCCACCGGTCACGGCGCGGCCGGCACCCAGGCGCGGACCCGCGTGCCCGCGCCGGGCGCGGAGGCGACGTCGAGGCCGCCGCCGAGAGCGGCCAGCCGGTCGGCCAGCGGGCCCAGGCCGCCGCGGACGGTCGCGGCCGGGGCGAAGCCCCTGCCGTCGTCCGAGACCGCGACCCGCAGCCGCCCGTCGGCCTCGGTCAGCCGTACCTCGATCCGGGACGCCGCGGCGTGCTTGAGCGCGTTGGCGACGGCCTCGCTGACCGTGAAGTACAGCGCCCCCTCGATCTCGTCGCGGAAGCGCCGCGAACGGAGCCCCGGGTCGACGATCACGGTCGTGGCCACCGGCAGCCGCGAGCAGCGCTCCTCGACCGCCTCGGCCAGCCCGCCCTGGGCGAGCACGGACGGGTGGATGCCCGCCGCGAGCTCCCGCAGGTCGGTGAGGGTCTGCCGGGCCTGCTCGCGCAGCAGCGCCAGGCTGTCGGCCCCGCCGCCGGTGGCGCGGGCCAGTTCCAGCCCCGCGATCAGCGCGACGAGCTGCTGCTGGACGCCGTCGTGGATGTTGCGCTCGATCCGGCGCCGCTCGACCTCCTGCGCGTTGACCAGCCGGCCCGCCAGCGCCGCGCTCTGGATCGCCAGCCCGATCGGCACCGCGAGCGCGCCGAGCAGCCTGCGGTCCTCGGCGGTGAAACGCCCGGCGGTCCGGGGGCCGCACGCGATGCGCCCCAGCCCGGCCGGGACGGTGAGGGCGGCCTCACCCTCCTCCTTCCCGGCCACCACCCGGGTGCCGTCCGCGAGCTCGACGGCCGCCCACCGGGTCTCCAGGCCGGCCCGCACCGCGCCGGCCAGCCGGCCGAGCTGCTCCACCGGCTCCGCCTCCTCCAGGGCCGGGCCGAGCTCCGTCAGCAGCTCGTCCACGGTCGGGCGCAGGTCGAAGACGAGGAAGAGCCGGGAGCCCCGGATGCCCACCCGGACGTCGAGGAGGTTGTGCCGGAACACCGCCGCCGCGATCCCCCCGGGCAGCGAGGCGATCCCGGTGACCAGGGCGACCAGCGCCCCCGCGGTCGAGTGCCCGACGAACGTCAGCGCCATGAACCCGCCCACCGTGCCCGCCGACCCGACGATCATCCAGCGGAGCAGGCGGCGCTCGGCGGGGGCGCCGCGCCGCCAGCGCAGGACGAGGGAGACCAGCACCGCCACCGCCACCAGGAAGGTCGTCACCTGACCGAGCCCGCCGAGGGCCGAGATCAGCAGGCCGGCCGCACCGTCGAGCCCCAGCGGGTTGCCGCGGCGGAAGACCGGCAGGTAGACCGCGTCGGGCCCCAGCAGGACGCCCAGCCAGTGAACGGTGATCGCCACGACGGCGATCCAGACGCCGACCCGCCAGCGCCGCGAGGGCAACCGGCCGTCGGGAAAGAGCAGGGGGACGAAGACCCAGGTCAGCCCGTAGAACACGGTGAACAGGGAGGCCATGAGGGTGGCGAGGACGGCCGGCGGGCCCTGGGCGACGCCCGAGAGCAACAGGCCTGTGCCGAGGCCGCCGAGGCCCAGGCAGAGACCGGTGGCCAGCAGCAGCCAGCCGTAGAGGTTGTCCGGTCGCTTGGCGGCGATGAGCCAGCCGAGCGCCGGCAGGGCCAGGCACACCACGATGAACAGCCACTGGCTGAACGGCGCGGGCAGGCCGGTCTCCAGCAGGGAGCCCGTGACGATCCCGGCCGCGGTCACGCCGGCGATCGAGGCGGCCAGCGCGTGGGCCCGGGCCGTGGACACCGTGAGGGAGGACATGAAGGGCAGGGTGACCCGCTCCGGTACCCGTCGTCCATGAGGTTGTCCGCACACCGGGTGCAGTTTGCCGCACCCCGCAGAACGGAGGACGGCCGGGTGGTCCGTCACGGGGGCCGCGCCTAGTTTCGGATCAAGGACGCCGGGAAGGCGGCCGATCCCTCGAACCCCCTCTACCAAGGAGACTTCCATGCGGTTGCCGTTCCGATCGAAGCGTCTGCTCGCCCTCGCCCTCGCGGCGGCGGCCGTCCCGGCGGTCGCGCTGCCCGCGGCGGCCGTCCCCGCCGCGGCCGTGGCGGCACCGACGGTCTCGGCCGCGCCGGAGATCCCGGACAGCCCCGCCGGCCGGCAGCTGCGCTGGTTCCTGGCGGCCCCGGAGCGGGCCCCGCTCGCGGAGAGTGAGCTGCGGGAGCACTTCAACGCCGACTACCTGAAGGATCTGACGGCCCAGGGCCTCAACGACTTCCTGCAGCAGGTGGCCGGGCTCCGGCTGGAGAAGCTCACCAAGGTGACGCCCACCGCGCTGGCGGGCACCGGGACGATCAGCGGGGAGGAGTTCCTGATCCAGCTCGGCGTGGACGGCGCAGGGAAGATCAACCTGCTCGGCGTGATGCCCCCGGAGATCGAGGTGCCCGCCCCGCCGAAGAGCTGGAAGGAGCTCGACGCCCGCCTGCGCAAGACGGCTCCCAACGTGGGCTTCCTGGTCGCCGAGATCGGCGCCGGCGGTCAGTGCAAGGTGGTGCACGCCGTGGGGCGGGACAAGGTCCAGCCGCTGGGCTCGATCTTCAAGCTCTACGTGCTGGGCGCCGTGGCCGAGAAGGTCCGCGCCGGCGAGCTGAGCTGGGACACCAAGCTCGAGATCAAGCCCGAGTGGCGGAGCGCGGGCGAGGGCGGGCTGAACAGCCGGCCCGACAACAGCACCACCACGGTCCGCGAGGCCGCCCGGCTGATGATCTCGATCAGCGACAACACCGCCACCGACCTCCTCATCCGCACGGTCGGCCGCGAGGCCGTGGAGACCACGATGCGCCGCTGGTCGGGACACGACAAGCTCAACATCCCCTTCCTCACCACCCGCGAGCTGTTCCTGCTCAAGGGCGTGAACCACCCCGAGCAGGCCAGGACCTACCTGGGCCTCGACACCGCCGGCAAGCGCGCGTACCTGGAGGAGACCGTCGCCAAGCAGGCCCTGGAGGACATCAAGCCCTGGGAGAAGCCCCGCGAGATCGGCACCCTGGAGTGGTTCGGCTCGCCGCGCGACGTCTGCCGCGCCTACGCCGGGCTGGCGAAGCTGGACGACAAGGGGGTCCACGGGGCCATGTCGGTCAACGACCTGAGCATCGGCCTCGACCGCAAGAAGTGGCCGAAGGTGTGGGCCAAGGGCGGCTCCGAGCTCGGGGTGCTGGACATGTCGTACTTCGCCCGCTCCTCGAAGGGGAAGACCTACGTCGTCACCGTGCTGACGAACGACCCCGCCAAGGCGATCGACGAGTCGAAGGCCGCCCCCGAGCTGATCTCGCTGAGCCGGGGCGGGTTTGCCCTGGCCACCGGGAAGTAGGTGTGACGACCGCGGGTCCGTCCCGGTGCCCTCCCCCCGGGGCAGACGGGACGCCCCCGGGGCCGTCCCGAAGCCGCGGAACAGACAGGGCGACCGCGAACCCGTCCCGGTGACGCCGGGGCAGACGGGACGACCGCAGGCCGGTTCACCGGGACCACCGCGAAACAGAGACGGCGGCGACCGCGAGCGTACCCACTCGCGGTCTCCGGGCCGGACCCCGCCGACGAGGCCGTGGCACATCCGTTGCCGCGGCCTCGTCCGTCATGGAATAGTTGAAATATAAACTGAGTTGTCCCCGGCGAACATCGCAGGAAGGAACCGAAGATGCCAGCCGTGACCGTGGAAAACCCGCTGACCCTGCCCCGGCTCCCCCGGCCGCTGAACGCGACCCGGGAACGCCAGGTGCTGGCCGTCACCACCGCCCCCAGCGGATTCGAGGGAGAAGGCTTCCCGGTCCGCAAGGCACTGGCGACGATCAAGCCTCAGTACCTCGACCCGTTCATCATGATGGACCAGATGGGCGAGGTGGAGTACGCGCCGGGTGAGCCCAAGGGCACCCCCTGGCACCCGCACCGGGGCTTCGAGACCGTCACCTACATGATCGACGGCGTGATCGACCACGCCGACTCCCACGGCGGCGGCGGCACGATCTCCGACGGTGACACCCAGTGGATGACGGCCGGCGGTGGCATCCTCCACAAGGAGGCCCCTCCGGAGTGGCTGGTGCAGAAGGGCGGCCTGTTCCACGGGATCCAGCTCTGGGTCAACCTGCCGAGCAGCGAGAAGATGGTCGCGCCGAAGTATCAGGACATCGGCAGGAGCAACGTCGTCCTGCTCAGCAGCGACGACGGCGGGGCGCTGGTCCGGCTGATCGCGGGCCAGGTCGGCGAGTTCGCCGGCCCCGGCGCCACCAGGACGCCGATCACCCTGCTGCACGCCTCCCTGAGCCCCGGCTCCCAGCTCACGCTCCCCTGGCGCAAGGACTTCAACGCGCTCGCGTACGTCCTGTCCGGGCGCGGCAGCGTCGGCACCGACCGGCAGCCGATCGAGTCGGGTCAGCTGGCCGTCTTCGACGGCTTCGGCACCCTGCCCGGCCTGGGCACCGACGGCGAGGCCATCACCCTGGCCGCGGCCGGGACGCAGGAGAGCCGGAGCCCCAACATGGAGGTCATCGTGCTCGGCGGCCGTCCGATCGGCGAGCCGGTCGCGCACTACGGGCCGTTCGTGATGAACACCCACGAGGAACTCGTCAAGGCGTTCGAGGACTACCAGGCGGGCCGCCTCGGCACCATCCCCGCCGGGCACGCCTGACCCGGCGCCCGCGGCCGGCGGTCAGCGCTCGGTCAGGGTGACGCAGGCGACACGGGGGCCCGCGCTGCCGGCCTCCGCGCCGGAGGTGCGGGTGGGCTCGGCGTGGATCACCAGGGAGCGGGGCGGCCGGCCGGGCTGGAACGCCCAGTCCTGGGTGGCGGTGGCGGTGCCGCCGCCACCGGCGTCGGTGGTGACGTCGAGCCAGACCTCGGTCTCGGCGCTCGCGTGGGTGTGGGAGTGGGACTGCCGATAGTGCGGCCCGGCGTCGTCCGGCGTGCGGCCGCACGGGTTGACGTGCAGGTGCACCCCGTACGTGCGGTGGGGGAGCATGCCGCTGACGGTGACCGTGGAGGCGGCGAGCACCGCCCCCGACTCGGCCGTGACCCGGACCGCGGCACCGGCGGGCACCAGCGCGGTGTCGTAGACGATCGCGGCGGCGCGCGGTGCGGGCGGGGCGAGTGTGCCGCCCCCGGCGAGGCGGACGCCGGCGGTGACCGAAGGGCCGGGGGTGTGCCCGGCCGGGTGCGAGGCGACGGCCCGCCCGCCGCAGCCCGTGCCGAGCAGGGCGACGACGGCGACGGCGAGAACTCCCAGGGTGCTGCGCATCGGCGATCTCCTCGACCGGGCCGGACAAGAGCAGCGCCCACCTTAGCGAGTAATCGACTGATCACGCATGGTGTTCACCGTTCTCGGCCGGATGCGGCAGTCGGCCGAGGGCGGGGAGGTCGTGCCGGCCGCCCCGGGCGGCGCACGGTCAGGCCGCCCGCCCCGGCCTCCGGGGCGGGCGGCGATCCCTGTCACGGGGCGAGAGGCGCCCGCGCGGCGATCTCTTCGATGCGGGCGGCCAGCCTGAAGTCCATCTCGGTCAGGCCGCCGGCGTCGTGCGTGGTCAGCGCCAGGTGCAGGGTCCTCCAGCGGATGTCGATGTCGGGATGGTGGTTGAGTTTCTCGGCCTCGACCGCGATCTCGTCCACGATGCGGATCGCGGTCGGGAAGTCGGCCGCGGTGATCGTGCGGCGGATCTCGTCGCCCTCGCGCCGCCATGCGGGAACGGTGGCGAGCCTCTGCTCCACCGCGGAGTCGTCAAGCAGGTCCATCGGTCCAGGAGAGCATGTTCCCGGCGAAGGCGCCAAGCCCGGACAGGCTTCCGGCGCGTCGGGCCATGGCCAGGATGCCCTGGGCCATCGACGTGGCGTGGCCGCCCGCCTCCAGGAGCGGCTCCAGCTCCGGCAGCAGGTCCGGCAGGCGGCCGAGGCTCCACTCGTGCCAGGCCGACAGGCGGGTGCCCCCGCTGTCGGGGTCTTCGGCCCGGTAGGCGGCCAGGACCGGGCACTCCCGGTGGATCCCCAGCAGCCAGGCCTCGATGTCGGCGTTGAGGGCGGCGACCCGGGAGGGGGCGGCGTACAGCCAGCCGTCGTCACCGATCCGGTCGCGCTCCCCCTCGGCGAGGGGGTAGGCGCGCACCAGCGCGCCGTGCAGGAACAGACCGCTGGTCACCATGAGCTGGCGCCCCTCGCACCAGTCGACCGACCCGCGCAGCGGGGCGGGAACGGTGTTCACGATGACCGCGCGCTGGGAGGTCGTGGGCTGCCGGCCGAAGCGCACGTGCACCTCGGCCCACATGTAGTAACTGGCCTCCCCCGCGCCGAAGAACGGGAAGGGGAAAGCCTGGTCGGGGTGGGCCATGGATCGGTTTCTCCGTGGGAGGGGGGCAGGAGTCGTTTTCCGAATATGAACGACTCCCGACGCCCCTCCCGGGATTACTCGCCGGATCCGGTCGTTTGGCCGGATCCGGTCACTTGACGGCGCCGGAGGTGAGGCCCGACTGGATCTGGCGCTGGAAGACGATGTAGACGATCATGACCGGGATGATGGTCATGCTCAGCGCGGCGAACAGGCCCGGCCAGTTGGCCTCGTGCCCGGCGCTGACGGAGATGTTGGCGACGCCCTGGGTGATCAGCCACCTGTCCTCGACGTTGCCGGTGAGCAGCACGAGCGGCAGCAGGTACTGGTTCCACTGGCCCAGCACGTTGAAGATCGTGATGCTGACCAGGCCGGGCTTGGCCATCGGCATCATGACCTGGAAGAACGTCCGGGTGTGTGAGCAGCCGTCTATCATCGCCGCCTCGGCCACCGAGGTGGGCAGCGTCCTGAAGAACGCCGTGAGGAAGAAGACGGTGAACGGCAGCGAGTACGCGATGTAGACCAGGATCACGCCGAGGTGGGTGTCGATCAGGCCGAGGTTGCGCACCACGAGGAACAGCGGGACCAGCGCGAGGAAGACGGGGAAGGTCATGCCCGAGACGAACAGGAGGTAGATCGCCCGGTTGCCGGGGAAGCTGTAGCGGGCCAGCACGTAGGCGGCCATCGACCCCAGCAGCATGGTCCCGGCCGTGCTGCACGCCACCACGAAGATGGTGTTCAGCATGTACCGCCCGATGCGTGCCTTCTCCCAGGCCCACCCCCAGGCGTCCCAGCCGAAGGAGGCGGGCAGCGTGATGGGGTCGCCGAAGATCTCGGTGTTGGTCTTGAAGGAGGCGAGGAACGTCCACAGGATCGGGCCGATGATCAGGATCGCCCAGACCAGCAGCGCGAGGTGGGACAGGGTGCCGAAGACCCCCGGCGTGTCCCCCGGTCTCCTGCGCGGTCCGCGCGCGGCGGCCGGGGCGCGGACGGCGGCCTTGGGTTCCGTGTCCGTGGCCATCAGAACTCGATCCTCTCGCGCCGGGTCACGCGCAGGGTGAGCGCCGCGAACGTGATGGTCATGAAGAACAGCGCCACGCCCATCGCCGACGCGTAGCCGAACCTGAAGGGGCCGAACGCGGTGCGCCAGATCTCCAGTGGGAGCACCGTGGTGGCGTTGTCGGGGCCGCCGAGGTTGACGGAGAGCACCTGGACCAGGGCGAAGCCGTCGAAGGCGGCGATGCCCAGGTAGACCCAGGCGACCTGCAGGGTGTCCCACAGCAGCGGCAGGGTGATCCGGAAGAACAGGGTGAACCGGCCCGCGCCGTCGAGCGCGGCGGCTTCGAAGACGTCCTTGGGGATGGACGACATGCCCGCGGAGAAGAGCACGACGTAGAAGCCGACGCCCTGCCAGACCATCACGCCGATGATCGACCAGAGGGCGAGGTCCGGATCGATCAGCCAGCCGACCGGTTCGATCCCGACCTTGGCCAGCAGGCCGTTGACGACGCCGGTCTCGTCCGGGCGGTAGATCGCCTGGAAGAGCGCGCCGACCACGGCCACGGCCAGGACCTGGGGCATGAAGAAGATCACGCGGTAGACCTTCGAACCCCGGACCCCGGTCATCCGGCCGCCCCGCTGCCCGCCGCCCACGTTGAGGAGGAAGGCGAAGAGCAGCGCGATCACGATGGTCGCCAGCGGCATGGCAAGCAGCAGGACACCGTGGTGGCGCACCGCGGCCCAGAATGCCTCGTTGTCGAGGAGCCTGGTGAAGTTCTCCAGGCCGACGAACCGGGGGGTCGCCGAGAGACCCTTCCAGTCGGTCAGCGCGATGTAGAACGCCTGGAGGTACGGGCTGATCACGAAGACCACGTAGAGGAGCACCGGCGCGGCGAGAAAGCCGACGACGAACGGATACCTGCCGTGCCGCATGGTCGGCTACACCGTCCGGTTCTGCTTGGTGATGGAGGAGTCGGCCTTGGTCTTGTCCGCGGCGGCCTGCATCTTGGCGCAGAACTCGTCGGCGGAGATGCGGCCGAACATCAACGCGTTGGTCTGCTTGCGCAGCTCGGTCTCGAACTCCTTGTACCAGTTCTCGAAGCTGCTGTAGGTGACGATGTTCTCCCCGGCCGCGTTCTGCGCGGCGTTGACGCTCGCGTTGCCGGGTGACAGCTCCAGGCCGTCGGCGGCGCCGGTCACCACGGTGATGTTGCCGGACTTCTCGGTGAAGCCGCGGGCGCCCTCCTTGGAGAGCATGATGCGCAGGTACTCCAGGCCGCCCTTGGGGTTCTTGGCCTTGGACGGGACGATGTACGCCTCCCCGGCGACGGCGCGGATGGCCTCGTAGGGCATCTTGTCGGCGGCGGTGACGCTGGGGGTGGGCGCCAGGGCGTACTTGAACTCCTTGGGGGTCTGGCTCTTCTGCTCGTTCTCCAGCCAGGAACCCGACGGGTAGAGGGCGATCTTGCCCTGGTTCTGCCGGATCTGCACCTCGGTGTGGATCAGCCCCTCGAAGGACTTGTCCATGTACTTGCCGATCTCGGCCCAGGCGGCGGCGGACTGCTTCATCGAGTCGCGCTGCCAGACGCCGTCGACCAGGTTGTCGACGTCGATCAGGAACTGGTTGCCCTCGATCTTCGCGGCGGAGATGAGGATCATCCAGTACGCGTAGTAGGCGGCGTTCTTGCCCGCGTACGCGAACGGGGTGATGCCGGCGGACTTGGCCGTCTCGGCGAAGGTCTTGAACTCCTCGAAGGTCTTCGGCGGGGTCCAGCCCTTCTCCTGGAAGAGCGCGGAGTCGTACCAGAGGCCGTACGCGGAGAAGACGTAGTTCATCAGGTACGGCTTGCCGTCGATGTAGCCCGACTCGACGGTGCCCGGCGCGACCGTGTCGCGTACCTTCTTGCTCGGGTCGTCGATGGAGGGGGCGTCCCACAGCTCGGTGAGGTCCAGGAGCTGGCCCTCCTGCTGGAGCGCGCCGTTGTCCATGAGGTTGGTGCCGGAGTTGGCGATCATGTCGGGGACGTCGCCGCCGGCGAAGCGCGGCTGCAGGGTCTGCGCGATCTGCTGGGTGGCGACGTGCTTGATCTTCGCCTGCGGGAACTTCTTGTTGTACAGCGGCTCGTGCACCTCGAGGGCGTAGCTGTCGCCGAGGCCGCCCTTGAAGATGACGACCTCCAGCGGCGCGTCGGCGGCGACGCCGAACGGGTTCGCCGCGGAGATCGCGCCGCCCGAAGGGGTGGCCGGGGAGGAGGCCGCGGGAGCGGGGGAGCCCCCGACGGCGCAGGCGCTGAGCAGCCCGGCTCCGGGGCCGGCGACCAGGGCGGTCATGCCGATCCGGCGGAGCATCTGCCGCCGAGTGATGTCTCCGGGCGTACCGGCCGAGTTGGACATGCAACCCTCCTGGGCGGGGATAAATAGGAAAGTTTCCTAAAGGTTTGCCCGAAGGTACGTATCCCCGGAGCCCACCGTCAAGAGGCCGCGGCCGGTCTAGACCGAGCCGTGATGTCCCCGCGACACATCCGGTAGCAACCAAACACCAAGAACCACAATCCTGTGATATATCGGCATGAATAACCTCGTCTCCCCCAAGGGGGATTGACGTCTCACCCTCGCCGGAGTATGGAACGCGCACCTCCTTGCCCTCGGAGGGCGAGAGCCGGTCTAGACCAGATAATGAAGTTTGCCGCCGGATACCGCAAGCCCCTACTTTTATGGACATGTTGCTGGCGGAGCAGCGTCGGCTGCTGTGTGATTACGGCCGTCGGGCCGCCGCGCTCGGTCTGGTCGTCGGGACCGCGGGGAATCTGAGCGTGCGCTCCGGCGACCTGGTCGCGGTCACGCCCAGCGGCGTCTCCCTGGAACGGCTGGAGCCCGAGTCCTGCCCGGTCGTCGACGTCGACGGCCGTCTCGTCGAGGGCGACCTGCAGCCCTCCTCCGAGACCCCCATGCACCTTGCGGTCTACACGGCCACCGGCGCGAGTGCCGTGGTGCACACCCACTCCACGTTCGGCACCGTGGTCGCCACCACCATGGCCGAGCTGCCGCCCGTCCACTACACCGCGCTGCTGCTGGGCGGGACGGTCAGGGTGGCCGAGTACGCCACCTACGGCACGCCCGAACTCGCCGCCGCCGTACGGGCCGCGTTGAAGGACCGGCGCGCCGCGCTGCTCGCCAACCACGGCGGGGTCACGATCGGCCACGACCTGGACAGCGCGTTCGAGGCCACCAGGCTGCTGGAGTGGCTCTGCGAGGTCTACGTACGCGCCAAGGGGGTCGGCGAACCCCGGGTGCTCACCGAGGAGCAGCTCGCCGCAGTCGTCCAGCGGGCCCTCCACCCGCCGGTGTTCCCCCGTCGGGAGGATTGATCCGATGCCCCTTCAGCTCACCGGCACCCCGAGCGACCCGGACCTGCTCCGCCTGCCGTGGGACGTCCCGCTGGAGCAGTGGCCGGAGCACCGCCTGGTCTCCCTGCCCCGCGGCATCTCCCGGCACGTGGTGCGCTTCGCCCGGCTCTCCGGCAAGGTCTACGCGATCAAGGAGATCAGCGAGTACTACGCCAAACGGGAGTACCGCCTGCTGTGGGACCTGAGCCGGCTGGACACCCCCTCCGTCGAGCCGGTGGCCGTGGTCACCGGCCGGACCGACGCGGCCGGCGAGCCGCTCGACTCCGCGCTCATCACCCAGCACCTGCAGTTCTCCCTGCCCTACCGGGCGGTCATGTCGGGGACGGTCCGGCCCGACACGCTCAACCGGCTGCTCGACGCGCTGGCCGTGCTGCTGGTCCGGCTGCACCTGAACGGCTTCTACTGGGGCGACTGCTCGCTGTCGAACGTCCTGTTCCGCCGGGACGCGGGCTCCTTCGCCGCCTACCTGGTGGACGCCGAGACCGGCGAGCTGCATCCCATGATCAGCGAGGGCCAGCGCCTGTACGACATCGAGGTGGCGCACACCAACATCTTCGGCGAGATGCTCGACCTGGAGGCCGGTGGGCTGCTGCACCCCTCCATCGACCCCGAGCAGATCGCCGACTCCGTCTGCGCGCGTTACCACCGGCTCTGGACCGAGCTCACCTCCGACGACATCATCGAGGAGGTCGACTGGCACATCATCGACCAGCGGATCCGCCGGCTGAACTCGCTCGGCTTCGACGTCGCCGAGATGATGGTCCGCCGCAAGGCGGGCACCGGGCGGCTGATCGTCCGTCCCAAGGTCGTGGACGCCGGCCACCACCAGCGCAGGCTGCTCCGGCTCACCGGCCTGGACGTGGAGGAGAACCAGGCCAGGCGGTTGCTCAACGACCTCGACTCCTTCCGGGTCTCGCGCGGCCTGCGCCACGAGGACGAGGCCATCGTCGCGCACCGGTGGCTGGCCGAGGTCTTCCATCCGACGGTGGACGCCGTCCCCGAGGAGCTGCGCGGCAAGCTGGAACCGGCGCAGTTCTTCCACGAGGTGCTCGACCACCGATGGTTCATGTCGGAGAAGGCCGGGAACGACGTCGGCCTGCCCGCCGCGGTGGAGTCCTACGTGAAGAACGTCCTTGTTTTCAAGCCGGACGAAAAGGCGCTCATCGCCGAGGACTAATGAGCCGATTCCCATCCGGGGTGTACATTCTTCTATCTGGTTGATGAAACTTCTCCCGGTTTCCGCCCGAGCCATGGCGAAGAGGAAGGATTCCTGAGGGTTTTCCCTACGCTGGCCCAGCGACACGCTGAAAGCCGGCGGCGAGGGAGAACCCGTGCTCGGAATCGAAGACTGCCTCACTGAGGTGATGGCCATCCCCGGCGCGCTGGACGCGATCCTCATCGATCAGACCAGCGGGACCGCCGTGGCGACGGGCGGCGGGGGCCGCCTTCTGGACGCGGAGAAGTCGGCCGCGGGTCTGAGCGAGACCCTGCGCGCGACCCTGGACGGGCTCGCCGTCGCCTCCCCCGGCGGAACAGTCCGGATCAACGACATGATCATTACAACGGACGGCGGCTACCATTTGCTGAAGCCGATGGACACCGTGTTTGACGGCCCATTAGTGATTTATGTCCGGCTTGATCTGGAACGCTCGAATCTGGCCCTGGCACGCCACCGCCTGCAGGCCCTTTCCGACCGTCCGATAACGACGTGAACCATGCCGAGCGTCGAGATCATCCTCAACGGGCTCGCCGCCGACCACGCCACCGGCTCGCTGAGTCTCGGCAAGGCCGGGATCCTCTACCTCACCGGCGGTCGTGTGACGTACGCCGAGAGCGCGACGGCGCCCCGGGTGGAGGACCTGCTGACCGCCGGCCGCGGCATCCCCGCCCACACGGTGCGGCAGGCCAGGCAGGCCACCACCGAGGAGACGCCGGGGGGCGAGCTGCTGGTCCGCCAGGGCGCGCTCACCAGGGGCGAGCTGGAGTTCTGCGTGCTGAGCGCGGTGCTGGACGCCGCGTTCTTCCTGTTCGGCTCGGCCGGGCACCGGCCCCGGTTCCGGCCCGGAGAGCGGCACTGGCTCGGACCCCAGTGGTACTTCGAGGTGACCGGGCTGCTCCGGGAGTGCAGGCGAAGGGAGACCCGGTTGGAACAGGCCTGGCCGTCCGCGGAACTGGACACGTCCCCCGTCGTCCCGCTGCGGCGGATCACCGCCCAGCGGGTGGTGCTGACCTCGCTCCAGTGGGAGGTGCTGGTCTGTGCCGACTCCTCCGCCACCCCCGTGGACCTGGCGCGCAGGCTGGGCCGCCCGGCCTACTCGGTGCTGCTCGCCGTGCGCCAGCTCGCGTCCTGCGGCCTGCTCCGCGTTCCGCGCCCCGCCCCGGAGAGCGGCGCGGAGCCCGCGCCGGACGACCCGGACGACTTGGGCGCCCCCGACGGCCGAGCGAACCCCGCGCCGGACGACCCGGGCACCTCCGACGGCCGGGCGGAGCCCGCGCCGGACCGTCCGGACGGCCGGGGCGCCGCGCGGGCGACGACCGTCCCCCCCGCCACGCCCGCCGGTCCCGCCCCGGCCGCGTCCGCCGTGGCGGATCCGCTGCCCAGGCGGACGAGGGGCGCCACGGAGTTCCCGGACGCCGGGACGGGCTCTCCGGTACGGACGGACCGGTTCCCCCGGGCGACCGGGGATCCGACCGACGTGAACCTGCTCATCCGGCTCAGGAACGCATTGGAGGCACTCACGTGAGCCTGGTCCGATGCCGATAAGGCTGCGGACGCTGAAGCTGATCGGAAGGAGGATGCCGGTGGAGCTGCGTGAGGAGGTGCGCCGCGAGCTGGCGCTGCTCCGGGAGCGCATACCCGATGTGGACGGCAGCGTCGTGTGCAGCGTCGACGGCCTGACGATAGCCGACGACCTGAAAGACGACAGCGAGCAGATCGGCGCGCTCTCCTCGGCGCTGCTGGCCCTCAGCCGCCGGATGACGGGCATGGCCGGCAAGGGCGCCTTCGAGGAGACGCTGATCTCCGGAACCAACGGCTACGCGGCCTGCTACGCCGCCGGGCCCAAGATCGTCCTCACAGTCCTCGCACGCCCCGGGACCAACCTGGGGCTGCTCCGGCTGGAGGGCCGCAAGACGGCGGCCAGGCTGGCCGCCATCACGTCCCGCATCTCGATGACACAGTGACCGGAGGCAGAAATGGGCAACATGGACATCTCTCTCAAGGAGATGCTGGCGATCGACGGCGCCATCGGCGCGGTGGTCGTCGACTACAACAGCGGGATGGCGCTGGGCGCGCTCGGCGGTTCCAAGGACCTCGATCTCCAGGTGGCCGCCGCCGGTAACACCGAGGTCGTCAAGGCCAAGATGCGGACCATGGAGTCGCTGGGCCTCAAGGACGGCATCGAGGACATCCTCATCACGCTCGGCACGCAGTACCACATCATCCGCCCCATCTCCGGCCGGGGCGGCAAGGGTCTCTTCCTCTACCTCGCGCTCGACCGGAACCGGGCCAACCTCGCACTGGCGCGCCACACCCTGCGCACCATCGAGGAGCGGCTCGAAATCTGATCCTCCGGTACGGCTTGCGCCCCGGGAGGCGCAAGCCGTACCGGGGCTCACCGCCCGGCGGAGGCGGTGAGCGCGTCGATCTCGTCGACGAACCGCGGCCAGAGGGCGCGGGGCAGATCGTGCCCCATGCCGGGGAAGGTGACCAACCTGGCCCCGGGGATCGCCTCCGCGGTGGCGATCCCCCCGGAGAGCGGGACGAGCTGGTCGTCCTCGCCGTGCATCACGAGGGCGGGCACCCTGAGCCCCTTGAGCGCGGGGGCACGGTCTCCGGAGGAGATGATGGCGGCCAGCTGCCTGGCGGTTCCCGCCGGGTCGTAGGAACGGTCGTAGCTCAGCCCGGCGATCCTGACGAGCCGCTCGCGGTCGAGCGGGTAGCCGGGCGAGCCGATGACCTCCCAGGTCGCCAGGGTCCGCCGGATCGCGGTCTCACGGTCGGGCGAGGGAGGCGACATCAGCGCCGCCATCGCGGCGTCGGTCGGCGGGGCGGCCTGCGGGCTCGGGGTGGACATGATCGAGGTGAGGCTGCGCACACGGCCCGGATGGCGGATCGCCAGCGACTGGGCGATCATGCCGCCCATCGAGACGCCGACCACATGGGCCGCGTCCCAGCCGAGCGCGTCGAGCAGCCCGGCGCTGTCGTCGGCCATGTCGTCGAGCAGGTACGGCACCTGCCCGTCGCCTCCCGGGGCGGGCACCCCGGCCTCGTGCAGATGCGTGCTCTCGCCGATGTCGCGGTTGTCGAAACGCACCACGTGGTGCCCCCGATCGGCGAGGAGGCCGCAGAACTCCTCGTCCCAGTGGATCATCTGGGAGCCCAGCCCCATGATCAGCAGAAGCGGACGCCCTCCGGGTGAGCCGAAGGTGTCGTAGGCGATCTCGATGCCGTTCGCCGAGGCTCGCAGAGTCATGGTCCTCCTACCGTGCCGGTCCTGCGGAACAGAATCTCATTCTGTACAGAGGCGGGGCAAGGGTGGGGTCACCTGGCCGGAGGAGCGCCGGTCAACCGCGCGGGGGACGGCACACGGCAGGGGCACGGCTACCCTTCGGGTCATGCCCCTGCCGCACACCCCGGGCACAAAGAAAGGTCCCATGGTCACGTTCTCCGTTCCGCGCGCACCCGGGAGGCGAAGCGCGGGCTCAGCACCGGGGGCTTCCCGCCGGGTGTCGCGATCCCGCGGCGGGTCGCCGGGGCGCCGCTGGGGCTCCGTGGTGGCGGCGCTGCTCATCGGCGCGCTGCCGGCATGCGGGACCGGCGCGTCGGGCACCACGGACCCGTCGCCCGCCCGGGAGGGCAGCCGCAGCCTGGTGCTCCCGCCGCCCGAGAAGGCCGGGCCCGTGAAACTCACCGGCATGTGGCCGTTCCTCACCCGCGAGGAACTACTGGACCGGCATCCCCACGTCCGGGGCGCCACCGTCGAGGACGCGGTGCAGGTGCGGTACGAGGAGGTCAAACGGGCCAAGGGCCACTCCTTGACCAGGGGGTTCATCTTCACCGGCTACGACGTGCGGATCAGCCGGGATCAGGAGGCGCCGACCGTTGAACACGCCCTCCAGACGTTCCTGGCGGGCGACACCCCCGACCACGCCTTCGACCTCCCGGCGGGGCCGTTCGGCGGCCACGCCCGCTGCGTCGGCCTGGAGCTCGTCGGCTCCGAGACCGGCATGTGCGCCTGGGCCGACGACGGCACGGTCGGGGTGATACTCGGCCCGAACTTCAGCGCCGCCGAGTTCAAGGAGATGCTTCCGGGGTTCCGCGCCGCCGTCGAACGCTGACGACCGCCCGGCGCCGGAGGCGGCGCCCCCATCCGCCGCGCGGCGGGGGCGAGCACCGGCGGACGACGTTCCGGCAGCCGAAGGCCCCGGCGCGGGAGCGCCGGGGCCGGGTCGTGCGAGGGTGTCCCCCGAGGACGTCGCGGGGAACGCCCGGAGGGACCGCGCGGGGACGCCAGGGGGAAACGTCCCGGAGGAGTCGCGCGGGGACGCCGCGGGACGGTCAGGCGCGGCGGCGGCCGGGGCGGCGGCGACGGCCGGTGAGCAGGAGGGCGCCTCCGCCCACGGCGATGAGCAGGACCGCCGCGGCGGTGCCCTTCGAGCCCGAGGAGGAGCTCGCGGCGGCGTTGGCGGCGCCGTCCAGGTCACGCGCTTCCTTCTCGCGCTTGACGTCCGCCGTGAGCACGACGTTCTTGGACGAGCCCGCCGCCGGCCCGGCGACGGCCTCGGCCTTCGTGGCCTCCTCGGCCTTCTTCGGCTCCGCGACGACCTCGGTCTTCTTCGGCTCCGCGGCCTTCTTCGGCTCGGCCGGCTTGGCGACGAGGGGCTTCGGCGGGACGGCCGGGTTGCGGTCCTTGCGGCCCCAGGCGCCGGTGGAGAAGGCCACCGGGTGGTTCTTCTTGCCCACGCCGTCGCCCCACTTGGTGATCACGTACTGGACCTTGATGTGACCCATGCCGCCGTTGCCGTTGACCATGAGCGTGTTGGGGTTGAACGTGCCGCCGGTCAGATCCGCGAAGGTCTTGGCGTCGAGGTCCAGCATGACGCCCCGGCTGGAGGGCTCGCCGGGACCGCGGTCGCCGACGAAGAACTTGGCCTTCTTGCCCTTGTAGATGACGTAGCCCTCGGTGAACAGGGGCCAGCTCGGGCTCGCGGCCATGCCCTTCTGCATCGGCTTGCCGCTCGCGGGCAGGCCGGTGTCACCGGCGCGGCCGGAGGAGTCGTCCCAGAAGTAGGAAGCCGTGGTCGACCCGGTGAGCAGGACGGTCTGGGAGGCGGCGTCGGGCTTGTCGGCTCCCGGGGCGGTACGGGCCGCGGGGGTGGCGGAGGCGGGCAGCGCGGAGGCGACACCGGTGGCGGTCAGCACGCTCGCGCCGACGAGGAGCGCGGCGGCGAGACGGTTCTTGTGCAGGGCGAAGAAGAAGCGCATGGGGAAAACGAGCTCTTTCACGAGGGAACGGGGCGGCCACGTGCGGCACACGGCGGAGGCACGGGCGAGGACGCGCTCGACGAGAAAAGGCGCAGCGGGATCAACCAGGCGCTACGCGAAGCACGGGCGGGAAGGCACCGCGATCAGGCGCGACGGAAGGGTTCGGGTGAAGTTCTGGCGAGCTGAGGGCGAAGGTCCGGGAGCCTGCACGTCAAGATCCGGGGAACCGGGACATGCGGGTCCGGGGACCGGCGCGTGCGGCCTACGGGACCGGCACGGCCACGGAACGCGCCGACATGGTGACGCGGTGATCCATGGGGGGATCTCCTCTCCATCTCGTCTACCGGGTTAGCTGACGGGTTCGGGCGGTGGAGTTGCCCTACCGCCGCGCGCTCGCGGCGGATTCACCCCGGGAAGGTGGGTCCCCGGCTCCCGCGGGCTTGGCGGCCCTCGGGACTCGACGTCGGCCGGCCGCTCCTTCTGTTGAAGGGCAGGTCACCAACCGATAACAACCAGGACACTACCCAGCACAATGGGACAAAGCAAAACAAATCCCATGAAAAGCCCAGAAGATCTACCTACAACCCCCAAGAAACACCCACCCCGGGGGTGGCCGGCGTCGCCCCTGCCGGCCGCCTCGGCACCGCGAGCAGCCCCGGTACACCCGTACCGCGGGAGGCCCGGCACGCCCCGCCGCGGGAGACCCGGCACACCCCGCCACGGGAGACCCGATACGCCTCTACCGCGGGAGGCCCGGCACACCCCGCCGCGGAAGGCCCGGCCGGGTGATCGGCCTCAGTGATCAGTCCCACCAGAACGACCAGGCGTTCCTGCCCTTGATCTGCTCGGCGTAGTCGATGAGGGTGCCGGCGCCCTGGATGATGCTGTCGGGGCAGAACGTCCAGTGCTCGGCCGCGACGTGCAGGGCGTGCTCCGAGGTCGTCGGCGGCGCGGCGACGCTCAGGTCGAGGGTGTTGAACCCCATGCCGACCACCCGGGCCCCGAACCTCTCCTCCCAGCTGCGCACCACGGCGGCCAGCGGAACCATCCACTCGTTGTGGTTCAGGGCGCCCTGCCAGCCCATGACGGCGAGCGCGTCGGCGCTCCGCTCGACGGCGACCAGGCCCAGCGGGGTCCGGCGCTCGGCCACCAGCCGGGCGTACCAGTCGGCGACCACGCCGGGGTCGGCGACAAGCTTGCCCGGCGGCGCCGGGCCCGGACAGCGGGGGCCGAAGGGGTCGAGGATGTCGACCTGGTCGGCGTGGGCCTTGGCGACCCAGTCGGTCCACACCTCGGCCATGAACGCCGCCGCGTGGTAGTTGTCGATCTCGGCGGCGGCGTCCGGGGCGATCTGGCCGGCCGCCCAGGGCTGGACGGAGTCCTCCAGCAGCACCGGCCAGAGGCCCGAGTGCTCGTGCTGGGCGCGCAGCAGGGCCCAGTACTCTCCGGACACCGCCACGTCGCTGAGCCAGAAGGCGGGTCGGGCACGGATCGACAGCTGCGAGTAACCAGGATCGGGCCAGACCACGTCACCGGGCGGCAGCTCCACGGAGAGCCGTCGGCCCTCGCCCCCGTCGGCGAACAGCTGGCTCAGAAATGGCGGAAGGTGCCCCCGCTCGCAATCGTCCATCTCTACCGATCCGATCCTGACCACGGACCAATTTTGTCCCGTCAAGCGTCCCGAGGGACAGTTCCGCCCTGGTACAGGCAAAACTTATCGGTACAGAAACGAACGAAACCCCTGGGCGCCCGTCTTCAACCGCCTCCCGGGCGCCTGGCTTCGGCCCTCCCGGTGACGGCCTCCGGCATCCCCCGGGGGCACCCGCCTCGCCTCCCCGGCGACGGCCTCCGGCCGCCTCCCGGGCACCCCCGCCTCGCCTCCCCGGCGACGGCTCCGGCCGCTCTTCGTTCTCAGTCCTTGACCGCCCCGCCCAGCCCGGCCACCAGCTTGCGCTGGACGGCCACGAAGAAGATCAGTACGGGGATGGTCATCAGCGTCGAGGCCGCCATGATGCCGCCCCAGTCGTTCTCGTCGGGCTTGAAGAAGACCAGCAGGGCCGCGGGCAGGGTCTGGTTGTCCTTGGCCGAGATGATGAAGGTCCTGGCGAAGATGAAGTCGTTCCAGGCGGTGATGAAGGAGAAGACGCTCGTCGCGATCAGGCCGGGCGCGACCAGGGGGAACAGGATCCGCCACAGGATGACCTGCCGGCTCGCACCGTCGATCATCGCGGCTTCCTCCAGCGCCTCCGGCACCGCCGCCACGAACCCGCGCATCATCCAGACGGCGAACGGCAGCGAGAACGCCAGGTGGACCAGGACGAGCGAGCCCAGGGTGTTGAGGCCCACGCCGGGCACCACCGCGCCGATGTCGCGGACGAGGAAGAACAGCGGGATGGTGAGCGCCTCCACCGGCACCATCTGCGCCACCAGGAACATGATCAGCACCGTCGTGCGGAACCGGAAGCGGAACCGGGTCACCGCCACCGCGGCGAGGAAGGCGACCACCGCCGAGAGCACGACGACGCTGAGGGCGACGCCGAGGCTGTTGAGAAAGTAGCGGCCGAAGTTCTCCCCGCCCAGCACCCGCTGGAAGTGCTCGAAGGTCGGCGCCAGCGTCCACGGGCGCACCTGGAGCGACTGGATCTCGCCCGCGGGCTTGAGCGCGGACAGCACCATCCAGTAGATCGGGAAGAACGTGACGAAGGCCGTGACCAGTGCCACGGTGTTGGCGATCAGGCGGGATCTGCTCACAGCTTCTCTCCGCTGCGGTAGAGGGCACGGATGTACAGCAGGGTGACCGCGAGCAGGATCAGCGTCATGATGACGCCGATCGCCGAGCCGAGCCCGTACTCCGAGGAGCCGAAGGCCGTCTGGTACGCGTAGACGTTAAGCACGGAGTTCTGGCCCGCGATGCCGCCGCCGTTGGTCATCACATAGATCTGGGTGAAGATCTTGAAGTCCCAGATGATCGACTGGATGACCACGATGGTGATCAGTGGTCGCAGCATCGGCACGATGATCCGCCAGAACGAGCTCCACGCCGAGGCGCCGTCGAGCGCGGCCGCCTCCAGCACGGAGCCGGGGATGGCCTGGATGCCCGCGTAGAGCGTCACCATGACGAAGGGGAAGGAGTGCCAGACGACCGTGGCGCCGACGATCCCGAAGGTGACCCACTTGTCGTAGAACCAGTTGTAGCCCTCGATGCCGAGAACCTGGTTGACCAGGCCCAGGTCGGCGTCGAAAAGGAACATCCAGACCGTCGAGCCGGTCATCGCGGGCGCGGCCCAGGCCGCCATGGCCGCCAGCGAGAGCAGCAGCCGCGGCACCCGCCCCGCCTTGGTCAGCACCACGGCGAGCGCCGCGCCGACGGCCAGGGTCGCGACGACCAGGGCCGCCGCGAACACCACGGTCTGCGCCAGCACCGACCAGAAACGCTGGTCGCCCAGGAGCGTGGCGTAGTTCTCGAAGCCGATGAACCTCGTCGGCTCTCCCCCGCTGACCTGGGCCTGCCGGTAGTCGAAGACCGAGAGCAGGCCGAGCATGTAGATCGGGTAGCCGAAGAGCGGCAGCAGCACGGCCGCGGCGGGCAGCAGGTAGAGCCACGGCCGCAGCCTGCCGCGGGCACGCGGCGCCGCCGGGCGGGCCCGGGTGGTCTCCGGGCCCGCCGCCGTCGTGGTGGTGGCGGTGGTCATGACCGGCCGAAGGCGGCCTTCACCGCCGCGGCGGCCTCGGTGGTGGCCTCGTCCACGGTGGCCTGCTTCGTGGCGATCTTCTGCAGCATGGTCGGGATGACCTTCTGGTTGTCGATCTTCACCCAGGCCGGGTCGATCGGCACGAACTTGGTGCCCGCCGCGACGGTGTCGAGGAACGGCTTGAGGAAGGAGTCCTTGGCCGCGAGCTCGTCCCGGGCGGAGGTCAGGGTGGGCAGGTTGCCCATCGCCTCGTACATCTTGACCTGGTAGGCCTTGCCGCCCAGGAGTTGGAGGAACTTCACCGCCAGCGAGCGGTGCTTGCTGTTCTTCATGACGCCGAGGTTGTTGCCGCCGGAGAAGGCGGGGGCGATCGAGCCCTCCTTGGCGCCCGGCAGCGGCACCACCGCGTACTTGCCGGCCGCGGCGCCCGCGTCCACCGCGGACCTGCTGAAGTTGCCCAGGATGCCCATGGCGGCCTTGCCGCTGGCGAACAGCTCGACGGTCTTGCCACCGGTGAGGCTCGCGCACGCCTGCGGCGGGCAGACGTCGTCGCTGAGCAGGTCGGTGTAGGCCTTGACGCCCTTGCGGGACTCGGCGCTGTCGAGGCTCTCGATGTCGCCGCCGGCGTCCCAGACGAAGGGCAGCGCGCCGAAGGTGTACTCGCCGCCGCCGGCGATGCCGTACAGGTCGGGCTTCTTCTTGCGGATCTCCCGGGCGGCCTCGGTCAGGCTCTCGATCGTCGTGGGAGGCTTGAGGCCGAGTTCTTCGAAGACGTCGGTGCGGTAGTAGAGCGCGCGGATGCCGATGTACCACGGGAGGCCGTAGACCTTGCCGTCGACGGTCGCGGACGTGAGCAGGTCGGCGCTGACGTCCTTGCCCTCGGGCCAGCTCGCGAGGTCGGCGCCGAGGTCGGCGAAGCCGCCGGCGGCGGCGTACTCGGCGAGGTCGGTGTTGCCGTACTCCGCGACGTCGGGAGCGCTCGCCGGGTCGTTGAACGCGCCCTTGAACTTCTCGTGCCGGGCGGGCGTCGTCGGGATGTAGGTGACCTCGACCTGCACACCCGCGTTGGCAGCGGTGAACTCCTTGATCGCCTCCCCCACGACCTTCTCCTTGGGGGCGCGGTTCGGCTCGTCGAAGAGCCAGACCCGCAGGGTCCCGGACTTCTCGTCGCCGCCGCTCGCGGCCGGAGCGGTGGACGGGGCGCACGCGGCGAGGGCCAGCAGGGCCACTCCCGCCGCGGCCCAGTTCAGGATCTTCACAGCTTTCTCCTCCTGTTGGCGGCAGACCCTAGGAAGGGTCCGCTCGCGGCGGGAAGAGGAAGGCGATTTTGTTGTGCAATGCACAACGTTATTCCGCAAACTCCCCTAAAGCTCTCACACTCCCCTAACTTGACCTGTGTGTTCGACCAACCGGATCACCGTGGAACGCCGCGATGAACGAACCTGCCCCGGAACGCAACCAGTCGGCCTCGCTCCGGCGCGCCCTCGCGGTGCTGGAGTACGTACGCGACCACGCGGGCGCGGGCCACGGGCTCTCGCTCACCCGGCTGGCCGAGGCGCTCGGCCTGTCGAAGAGCACGGTGCTCCGGCTGACCGCTCCCCTCGTCGAGTCCAGGCTCCTGGAACGCGACCGCAGGACCGGCGCCTACCGCCTCGGCAACGGCGCCCTGCACCTGGGCCAGGCCTACCTGGCCACACTCGACCTGCGGACGGTGTCCGCCGAGGAGTCGCACCGGCTGATGTCGGAGGTGCGGGAGACCGTCCACCTCGTCGTCTACGATCCGCCGGACGTGGTCTACATCGACAAGGTCGAGAACGAGACCAACGTCCGCATGGCCTCGCGGATCGGCAGCCGCGCGCCCCTCTACTGCACGGCGGTGGGCAAAGCCATCCTCGCCTGGCAGCCGGACGAGGACGTCGAGAAAGCCGTGGCCGCGGGGATGCCGCCCATCACCCGGCACACCATCACCGACGCCGCCCGCCTGCGTGCCGAGCTGAGCCGCATCCGGCAGCGCGGGTACGCGGTCGACGACCGGGAGAACGAGCCCGAGGTACGCTGCGTCGCCGCACCGATCTTCAACCACAACGACGCCGCGTTCTCGGCGATCTCCGTCTCGGGTCTCACCTCGCGGATCACCGCCGCGCGGGTGCGCGACCTGGGACCGCTGGTGGCGGAGACGGCGCTGCGCATCTCCAGGAAGCTCGGCTCGACCCGATGACCGACCGCGCGAGCCCGATCCCGGCGGCCGATGACGCGCACCCGGTTCGGCTGACCGATCGCTTGAGTCCGATCCCGACGACCGATGGCTTGAGTCTGATAAGGACCCGTTTTCAATGATTGATCTGGTAACGCTGGGCGAGAGCATGGCGCTGTTCACCGCGCGGCGCACCGGTCTGCTCAGGCACGCCCGTGACTTCGGTCTCAGCGTGGGCGGCGCGGAGTCGAACGTGGCGATCGGCGTCGCCCGCCTCGGCGGGAGCTCCGCCTGGATCGGCAGGGTGGGTGCCGACGAGTTCGGGGAGCTGCTGCGCTCGACGCTGTCCGGCGAGGGCGTCGACGTGCGGGGGATGCGGGTCGACCCGGAGGCGCCCACCGGACTGATGATCAAGAGCAGGCGCACGGCCGAGGTCGTCGACGTGCGCTACTACCGCGCCGCGAGCGCCGGATCCCGCCTCTGCCCCGCCGACCTGGACGTCTCGCTGATCCGCTCGGCGCGCGTGCTGCACATCACGGGGATCACCCTGGCGCTGTCGGCGTCCGCCGCGGAGGCGGTGCGCGCCGCCGTCGCCGAGGCCCGCGCCGCGGGCGCGACCGTGTCGATGGACGTCAACTACCGCCGCGCCCTGTGGACGCCCGCGGCGGCGTCCGCCGCCCTGCGCGAGACCGTCGCCGCGGTGGACGTGCTGTTCGCGACCGAAGCGGAGGCCCGGCTGGTCGTCGACGGCGACGACCCGGCCACGCTGGCCCGCGCCCTGTCGGAGCTGGGACCGCGCCACGTCCTCATCAAGCAAGGCGCCCTCGGCGCCGTCGAACTGTCCGACGGCGCCGTACGGCGCGCGGAGCCGTACCCGGTCACCGAGCTCGACCCGGTGGGCGCCGGCGACGCCTTCGCCGCCGGCTGGCTCGCCGAGACCCTCGCGGGCGCCGACCCCGAGCGGCGCCTGGCCACGGCCTGCGCCGCGGGGGCCTTCGCGGTCACCGCCGACGGCGACTGGGAAAGCCTGCCCCGCCGCTCCGACCTGGAACTCCTCCACCCGGCCGACGCGGTCAGCCGCTGACCGCCGGCCTCCCGGTGCGCTCCCGGGAGATCCGGGAGCGCACCGCCGTGCCCCGCCGGCGGCGGGTCCCACCGGTCCTAGTAAACGACGTAGCAGTTCACACCGTCGGATTCGCGGTAGCACTTGGCCGTCTCGATGCTGCTTATCTTGGTGTAGACGTTGGCGCCTATCCTGTGCCATGTCCCGTGCATGTTCAGCCAGTAGTCCTCGTACTGGAGGGTGAACGCGTCGGTGTCGCTGTAGCCGCCGATGGCGTAGCTGTAGGTGTGACCGTTCATGCTTGCGGTACGGCAGTTGGAATCAGCCGTCACCCAGCTGACCGTGTTGCCGCCGTTCCAATTCCAGATATCGCAGTTGCTGCCGTATCCGGCGTTGTAGTTACGGATGTCCTTGGCGACGACCAGGTTCTGGATGCTGTCGTATCGGATGACCAGCCCGCAGCATTCGGCGGCGGCGACGCCGGCCGCGTCCGGGGCCGAGTGGGGAGCCGGGACCGACGTGACGTCGGCGGGCGCGACCAGCGGCGGAATGTCGGGCTTGACGTCGGCGTTCGCCGTGGCCGGAGCCTGAAGGCCGAACACCGACGCGGCCATGGCGAATGCGATCGCCAGGTGACGGATTACGCGGGAATTCCGTAAGTTCATGGGCTGTCCTTCTGTCTGCGCCTGCGTTTGGACGATGGAACAGGGGCGGCCACGGCACGGCGGGCGGTCCGGTGTTCATCCGGAAGGAGCCGGACCCGCACGTCCTCTCCGCGGCCTTTCCTCGGCTTCAGCAAGGATCACGGCCCCCGCACCCCCGGGCAATGGGCCGGCGCGTTTCCGGGACGATGGGATGAAAAACGCGTTCCTATCTGCGATGACGCGCCGGGATGGGATGGACGGGAAGCCACCGGCGCCTGGAAACCGCCGCGAACCCGGTGCCGGACCGGTGGGCCGTGGTTCCCGTGATCCGCTCCCCGAGCCCGGCGACCGTCCGCGGCCGGGCCCCGCGCCGGCTTACGGTTCGAAGAGCACCAGGCGATGCCGCTGCGCCAGCTCCAGCACCGCGCGGCACACCTCGTCGGCCCGGGGGAAGACGGCGTTCATCAACACGAAGTCCTCCCCCACGGTCAGCGGCACGGACCACGGCGAGACCCCGTAGTTCTCGGCGGTCAGATCCGGGAAGACCGAGGTCAGCTCCTCGTAGAAGGCCACCACCTCCGGACGCGGCTCGCCGGGCTCGGTGCGGCCATCGCTCCAGGCGGCATACCTGAGAAAGGCTTCGCTCGCGGTGACCGGTTCGGGCCCGAGCCACACTCCGAGATCGAAACTCACGTCACACCCTCGCATTCGCCCCGGCGGCCCGGCTGTCGGATCCTACGCGCCCCGCGGGCACCCACGCGCGGACACCGCCCCGGCGAGAGGGCGGGGATCACTGCCACGCCCCGCTGCCCTTCTCCCGGATCGGCGCGTCCGGACCGCCCGCGGGGCGGCCGGAGGGCACCGGCCCGGGTTCGGCCCTCAGCGATCTACAAAGCCGGACCTAACCGCCGCCAATGCGGATTCTGACGACCTCCTAATGACGGTTGGAACGATACCCGCGCAGTGCCTGCGACCACGAAGGGGCCGCAGGAGCATGTCCGATCGCGGAAAGGAAACCCATGCGGGTACCCAAGCTACTGGCCGTGGCGATCACGGCGGCGGCCGTCCTCACCACACAGGCGACCCCGGCCCAGGCCGTCGGCAACGCCCCGGCGACCGCGCCGCACAACGTCCTGGCCCAGCAGTCCTACGACGGCGAGACCGTCTTCCGGGGCCTGTTCCTCGGCATCGGCCCGGTCGCCGAGAAGTTCCCCGAGTTCCCCAAGCCGCCCGTCGACCTCCTGAAGCAGCAGGAACAGGCGGCCGAGAAGTACATCGCGGCGATCCGGGCCGACGACCCCGCCTTCTTCGACACCTTCGGCACCGACATGACCAGCGGGGACCGCGTCCGCGTCCTCGCGGCCATGACCAGCGCGAACGAGCGCTTCGCCAAGCTGCTGGAGAAGGACTACGGCCCGGGAACGCAGCCGGAGGGCATGGGACTCGTCAGGGTGCTTGCCCTCGCCGTCGTCGCGGTGGAGGTCGCCAACGCCTACGAGTACGTCAACGCCTACCGGGCCTACAACGTCGTAATGACCGAGAACGCTTACCAGAACACCCACTTCTGGCAGGACAAAGTCTGGTCCCTGCCCCAGATGGCCGGAGACACGGCCCGGCTTGACCGGGAACGCCTGGTCAGCCTGATCGCCGAGCGTCTGGCGAGCTGATTTCCCCACACCCGCCCGGCCCGGTGCACACACGTGCGCGGGCCGGGCGGGCCCCGTGACGAACGACGGAGTAGACGTGTCTGACAACGAAACGGCGGGCCCGGCCGGGCGACTCGGGCGAGTGCTCGTCGCCATGACCGCGTTCTGGGCCGTGGTGGTCTTCTACGTGGTGCACACCGCCCTGCCGAGCAACGCGTTGCGCCTTCCCGGCCAGGAGCAGCTGAGGCAGTCCATCCTCTCGGTGGTGCCTCAGGGGTGGGCGTTCTTCACCAAGTCCCCGCGTGACCCGCAGATCGGCGTATGGCGGGTGGACGCCTCCGGTGCCTGGCACGACGCCCGGCTCGGACCGCACTCGAAGCCCGCCAACGTCCTCGGCTTCAACCGGCGCTCCCGGGCCCAGGGCGTGGAGCTGGGCATCATGCAGACCGCCGCCCGGAACACCTGGACCCGGTGCGACCGCGGCGACATCCCGGCCTGCCTGCGCACCACCCCCACCGCGCTCACCCTGCGCAACCCCTCACCGGACCCCATCCTGTGCGGCACCGTTGGCATGTCCCTGCAGGAACCGGTGCCCTGGGCCTGGGCCGCCGACGGCTCGACCAGGATGCCCGCCAAAGTCACCCGGGTGGAGATCACATGCTGACCAGACTCGACCGCTTCGCCACCCGCCTGGCCCAGGTGTCACCCTGGACGAACGTCTACGGCCTGGCCCGCACCTGCGTCGCGCTGTGCACGCTGGGCACCCTCCTCTTCAGCCAGGCCAGTTCCCTGTTCCGTCCGGTCCAGGGCATCCCCACCTTCCCCTTCTGCCAGGGGATCAGCCAGTACAGCCTGTTCTGCCTCGTGCCTCCTGATCAGTTGGAAGTGGCCCGCTTCGTGGCCATCGGCGTGCTGCTGGCCGTGGTCAGCGGATGGCGCCCACGTTTCACCGCGCTGCCCCACTGGTGGATCACGGTGAGCTTCCAGGCCTCCGCCTCCATCCCGGACGGCGGCGACCAGATCAGCGCGGTCATCACCCTGCTGCTGCTGCCCGTCGCCCTGCTGGACGGCCGCCGCTGGCACTGGGGACCCCCGGCCGAGGTGAGCAACCGCCTGGCCGCGTCACTGGTGGCCTGGACCACCCTGTTCGTCATCCGCCTGCAGGTCACCGGCCTGTACTTCCAGGCATCGGTGGCCAAGCTGAGCCACGCCGAATGGGCCGACGGCACCGGCCTGTGGTACTGGCTCAACGACTCCTTCTTCGGCATGCCCGACTGGGCCCGGCCCGTGCTGCAACCGATCCTGCTCAACCCGGTCGGGGTCACCGCGATGACCTGGGGACCGCTGATCATCGAGTTCGGAATCGCACTCGGCATGATCGCCCGCCGCCCGGTCCGGCCCTACCTGCTGGCCTCGGGCCTGCTGTTCCACCTCATGATCGGGCTGCTCATGGGCCTGGGCAGCTTCATGTTCGCCATGTTCGGTTGCCTGATCCTGCACCTGCGCCCCGTCGACCAGCCCATCCGCATCCCACTGCGGCTGCACGCCGCCCTGCGCCGCGCCCTCGACCCGGTGCGCGCGGCCCTCGCCCGCCCGGCGAAGGCGACCACGTCCCCGTGACACACGCCCGGTGACGTCCCGCGACGAAAGGAGACACGGGTCCGATGCCCACGCCCTTGTTCATCTACGACGGCGACTGCGGATTCTGCCGGCACTCGCTCGACCGAATCAGCCGGGTGCTGCCCCGGTGGCCGCACACCCGCGCCTGGCAGTCCGTGGACCTGGCATCGGTCGGCCTCACCCCCCGGCAGGCGAGCGAGGCCGCGTGGTGGATCGACTCCGACGGCGTGCCCGCGGGAGGCGCGCGGGCCTTCGCCGCCCTGCTCAGATGGCAACCCGCACGCCGGTGGCGCTTCCTGGGCACGCTGCTGTCGACCCCGCCGGTCTCCTGGGCCGCGGCCCTGATCTACCGGGCGGTGGCCCGCTGGCGGCACCGCCTACCCGGCGCCACCTCGTCCTGCAGCCTGTCACCACACGCCGGAGGAGACGCCCGATGAACCGGTGCGGAGGAACCTCTGTCCTGCCGGCGGGCTTGGCCGTACGCCCGGTCCGGCTGATAAGCGTGTGAGGTACGAAGACCGTGCCACCCAGGGCCACGGTCATCGACCGGCAGCCGCCCCGGGTGGCGTCGGCGGCGCGGCCACACGCGATCAGGCCTTCGGCCCCGATCAGGTCAACCGGTCGAGTTCTCCGGCCTTGATGCCACCGATGAGGGATCGCCACTCGGCGGGGGTGAAGAGGAGCGCGGGACCGTCGGGGTCCTTGCTGTCTCGGACCGCGACCACGCCGGGCAGGTTGGTGGCCACCTCGACACACTGCCCACCGTTGTCCGAAGAGAGCGACGACTTCCGCCACACGGCAGTGCTCAGGTCCATTCCCGCCTCGCCTCCTCGATCATCTTGAGGGACATATTTTCAGGATATGTCCACTTTCGTATCGCTTCATATCGGTTCCATATCGAGGCTACGAAATCGCCGTCGGCCGTGATCTGTCCCTGTACCGGTGAATCCGCATGGACGACGTCCGGCTGCTCATGCGGAAGCTCAGCGATCATGAAAGCGCCTGCCAGACCCGCCGTGCAATCCGGATCGACGATCTGAACGGAGACAGTCGCCTTCTCTGCCATTTCCAGCAGGTAGCCAAGTTGCTCCCGCATCACCCCGGGGTTGCCGACTCGGCGGCGCAGCACGCCAGCGTCAATGAGCACCAGGAGTAGCGGGGGATCGTCCCTGTCAAGGATCCGGCGGCGCCGCATGCAAGCCTCGACGCGCTTCTCCACCTCGCCGGAAGCGTTCCAGAGACCATTGCCGAAAAGGTGCCGAGCGTAAGACTCCGTCCGGAGGAGGCCCGGGATGAGGAGGGGGTCCCAGGAGCGGAGGACAAGGGCGGCGGGTTCTATTTCCTCAGCCCAGCCCCGGAACCAGGTCGGCCCGCCGGAGCGGGCGGTGATGCGCCGGTGGAGCCGGACGAAGTATTCGCTCTCGCCCGAGCCGAAGAGCCGGTCCAGCCGCTCGGCGTCGGACTTCGACGGCGTCCGGGTGGCGGACTCCAGGCGGCTCACCTGCGTCTGCGTGCAGCCCAGGCGCGCGGCCACGGCGGCCTGGGACAGTTGCGCGGTCTCCCGCAGGCGGCGCATCTCGGCGCCGAAGCGCACGCGGGGGGGATCCGGGGTCGGGAAAGGGCTCGACACCCATCGCGTTCCTCCTGAAACAGAGAAAAACAGGCTTCTCACCAGAGCGGCGATGCCGGGCCCATACCGCCGGGAAACCAGCGGTCGTCATCACCGGCCATCTTATGGGGTGCCGATCCGGTTATGCCCTCACCTGCCACGGGGGCAATCTAAGCACAAGCCCCATCTCTTCGGCAGGACGAAAAAGAAAGCAACCCGGTGCGTTCATCCCGGAAGCGGAAATAGACGAATAACCAATGATCGGGAAAGCACTCTTTCCCGAACCCCTCATATTCTCCGGAAGCTTCCGGAGAGCCGGGCGACGGCCGTGACCGCAGGCGAGCGGCACGAGCGATTCATCCACCCGACCCGGCTGGGCTGGGATCTGCACGGGCCCGGCGTGCGCACCTCGCCGGTCCTCTCCGCGACCGGGCAGCCGATTCTGGAGATCCGGTCAAGGGCCGGGACACTGGCCCGGATCACGGTCGTCCGGCGCTGCCGCGGGTGGGCTTTCATCCGGCGGCCGTGGTGGGCCCGCGAACGACTCGCCGGACGGGTCGCCGCCCCGGCGCTCGACGACGTCCTGCTCCTGCCGAGCGAGCCGGTCACCAATGCGGTGACCCATTCGGACTCCGGGCGGTCAGCGGACGGGCGGATGACGGTGTACGTGGCCCGTCTCCCCGGAGCGGTCCACGTGGAGGTGACCGACGACGGGTCGGCCGCGCACGCGCCGGAGCCCGACGACGAGGGCGGGCGAGGACTGTGGCTGGTGGACCTGGTCGCGACCGCGTGGGGGTCTCACCACGATGACGAGGCGGGCGGGTCGGTCTGGTTCCGGGTGACGGAGTAGCCGACAGAACATCGTTCCGAACTTTCGACATGTTTATTCAAACGTGCTAGTTGTTAGAAAGTCGACCGATCGGGACCATCCCTATTGGCCGGCGCTGAAAGGACTCATCGCCGACCAACCGGGGGCAGCTGTGAAGTGGGTCGTCGTCGACTACGCCGGAGTCGTCAGCCTGGCGCCGCCCGAGCGGGCGGGTGCCCTGCTGCCGCGCACTCTCGGCGTCGCGCCGCACGAGTTCTGGGCGGCCTACCGGCGGGAACGGCGGGCCTACGACCTCGGCGAGGTGGAGGCGTCCCGTTTCTGGGGCGCCGTGGGCGAGCGGGTGGGCGTGACCGTCGACCCCGATCTCCTGGAGGTCCTGGTCACCCTGGACCTGCGGGCCTGGACGCACCTCGACGAGGAGACCCTGGCGGTCCTGCGGGAGGTGGCCGGTTCCGGCGTCGCCCTGGCGCTGCTGGCGGACGCCCCGGTGGAACTGGCCCGGCTGATCGACGGCCGGCCCTGGGCGCGGCTGTTCCGGCACCGGTTCTTCAGCGCCGACCTGCGCCGGGCCGGTCCCGACCCGCAGGTGTTCCGGCAGGCGTGCGAGCGCCTCGGCGCGCACCCGGACGACCTGCTGTTCGTCGGCGGCAGGCGGGAGAACGTCCTCGCGGCCCGGGCCCTCGGCATCGAGGCCGTGCTGTTCGGTGACGCGTCCCGGCTCCGTTCCGACCTCGCCGGGGCGGGCGTCGGCGTCGTCGCGGCGGGCGGGCACGCGGCGCTTCCGGCCCGCACCTCACCGGCCCGGCGGCGCACTTCGCCGGCCCGGCGGGAGACCCGGGAAGCCGTCCCCCGCCGGTGAACGGTCCGGCCGGTGGACTCCGGCGCGTGCTCAGCGGCCCGGGTCCGTCACGCCGAGGGCTTCCGGGGTGAACACGTAGCGTTTGAACCAGCGGTGCATCCGGTGCCGCAGGGCCCGGTCCCCGTGCACCCGCACTCCCGGCTGCCGCAGCAGGTGCCCCCAGGTCAGCTCACCGAGCCACCACCTGGTCACCGCCTCGGTCGGCGCGGCGAGCCAGACGTCGACGGGCGCCCCGGTGTCCTGCCGGCACAGGTTGACGCCCGCCCGGGACAGGTGCAGCCAGTAGGTGCCGTCGGACGCCGCCCGGTCGGTGAACTCGATCGCGAGCACGACCGTGCGCTCGGGCAGCGCCTCGATGTCGACACGGCGTCGTATGTCCCAGGTCAGCGCGGTGGTGTCGAGGTCGTCCTCGGTCAGGGCCGCGCTCTCGGTGACGACCGCCCAGCGGGCCAGTTCCCGCACCACCGGAACCAGCGCGGTGCCCGCCTCGGTGAGCCGGTAGCCGTCGTCGACGATGCCGGCGGCGCGCAGCGTGCGCAGCCGCGCGGACAGGGTCGCCCGCGGGATGCGGGGCAGGCCGCGGCAGAGGTCGGTGAAGGTCGACGCGCCGAGCAGCAGCTCCCGCACGATCAGCAGCGTCCACCGCTCGCCCAGGACGTCCAGAGCCCGCGCCACCGCGCAGAACTGCCCGTATCCGCTCACCGGTGCATGGTACGCGGGTCCTCACGGCCGTGCTGGTTCAAAAATTGAACTGGTGACGGCGGTACGACCGGTCGACGATCGAAGCCCGGAAGAAGGCGTCGAGAGGACCGGTCAGATCATGGACATCAGCGACGGCGTACTGACGGCGGTGGGAAACACGCCGCTGGTGAGGCTACGCAGAGTCGTGCCATCCGGGTGCGCGGAGATCCTCGTCAAGGTCGAGGGCCGGAACCCGACCGGCAGCATGAAGGACCGCATGGCACAGGCGATGATCGCCGGGGCCGAGAGCGACGGGCGGCTGAGACCCGGCGGCACCGTCGTCGAGTACACGGGCGGCAGCACCGGCGCCTCCCTCGCCCTGGTCTGCGCAGCCCGGGGATACCGGCTCCGGATCGTCAGCTCGGACGCGTTCAGCCAGGACAAGCTGCTCCAGATGGCGGCGTTCGGCGCGGAGCTCACCCTCATCCCGAGCGAGGGACGGGTGATCACGAGGGCGCTCATCCTGAGCATGATCGAGGCGGCCGAGGAGTTCGGCCGGGAGCCGGGCGCCTACTGGACCGACCAGCTCAACAACGCCGACAGCGTCGCGGGCTACCACCCGATGGGCGAGGAGATCTGGGAACAGACGGGCGGGCGGATCGACGCGTTCGTCCAGTCGATCGGCACGGCGGCCTCGCTGCGCGGGGCGACGGCCGCTCTCAGACGCCACCGTCCGGGGCTCCGGGTCGTCGCGGTCGAACCGGCCGAGTCCGCGGTGCTGTCGGGCGGCCGGCCGGGTGCCCACCGCATCGAGGGCATCGGCATCGGCTACCCGCCGCCGATGTGGGACCCCACTCTCGTGGACGAGATCGTTCCGGTCGCCACCGCGGACGCCGAGGAGATGGCCCGGCGCCTGGCCCGGGAAGAGGGATTGTTCGCCGGGACGTCGTCCGGCGCGAACGTCCTCGCCGCGATCCGGGTCGGGCAACGTCTCGGCCCGGCCGCCAGGATCGCCACCCTGCTGGTGGACTCGGGACTGAAGTATCTCAGCACCGGCGTGTACCGGCGCTGATCACCGGCCGTGCGCCCCGATGCCCGAGCCGGATTCGTCAACGTCCACAACGGCGTGCAGCTCAAGGGGGTCACCCAGGTCACGCAGGCCGCGTATGACGCCCACACCGGCGCCAAGTGGATCCGGGACGGGCAGCACTACATCGCCACGGCCACGGACAAGGGCCGTGCGCCGCTCGCTCAGGTGAGCGCGTGACGGGGCCGCTCGCTCAGGTGAGCGCGTGACGGGGCCGCTCGCTCAGGTGAGCGCGTGACGGGGCCGCTCGCTCAGGTGAGCGTGTAGCGGATCGGCAGGTGCTTGAGGCCGCCGACGAAGGTCGTGGCGGTCAGCTCGGGAGCCCCGGCGAGCTCGATCGAGCCCAGCCGGGGCAGGAGTTCGGCGAAGAAGGCGCGGGTCTCCATCCGGGCCAGCGCGGCGCCGAGGCAGAAGTGGACGCCGAACCCGAAGGCGAGGTGCCGGTTGGGGTCGCGGCCGACGTCGAAGCGGAACGGGTCGTCGAAGACGTCCTCGTCGCGGTTGGCCGACGGGTACGACAGCAGCACGGCCTCGCCCTCCGCGATGGGCACGCCGCCGATCCGGGTGTCGGCGGTGGCGGTGCGCATGAACTCCTTGACCGGGGTGACCCAGCGGATCATCTCCTCCACCGCGGTCGGCAGCAGGCCGGGGTCGTCCCGCAGCCGGTCGAGCTGGCCGGGGTGGCCGATCAGGGCGTGCAGCCCGCCCGCGATGGTGGCGCTGGTGGTGTCGTGCCCGGCGGTGGCGATGATCACGTAGTAGGAGGCGGTGTCGACGTCCGAGAGCGGCTCGCCGTCGACGCGGGCGTTGGCGATGGCCGAGGCCAGGTCGTCGGTCGGGGCGGCCCGGCGCGACTCGGTCAGCGCGCGGAAGTAGGCGAAGAAGTCCAGGAGCGCGGCCATCTGCTCACTCGCGCTCTCACCCCGGCGCATCTCCTCGTCGGAGCTGCCGAACAGCTCCTGGGTGAGCTTCAGCATGCGGGGGAAGTCGGACTCGGGCAGCCCGAGCAGCGACAGGATCACGTACAGCGGGTAGTGCACCGCGACCTGGGTGACGAAGTCGCACGCGCCACCGTACTCGACCATCCGGTCGACGTACCGTTTGGCCAGCTCCCGCACCCGTGGCTCCAGAGCGCGCATCGCCCTGGGCCGGAACCAGTCCGCGCCGATCGCCCGCACCACCCGGTGCTGCGGGTCGTCCATGTGGATGAGGGTGCGCAGTTCCGGCCCGCGCGCCCGCTGCGCCGCCCGTAGCGCGTCGAGCTCCGCGGTCGAGAGCAGGGGGCGGGGCGCGTTGACGAACAGCGTGTTGTTCCGTTCGACCTCCATGACGTCGGCGTGCCGGGTGATCGCCCAGAAGGGGTTGTAGCCGGGCGCCTCGACCCAGTGCACCGGATCCTCGCGGCGTAACAGCGTCAGGGCCTCGTGTAACCGTGCCTCGTCGGCGTAGGCGGCCGGGTCGGCCACCGCGCGGCCGGCCTCCTCGACGGTCGGGTTCGTGCTCATCGGGCGGGCTCCTTCGAAGGCGACGGGGGCGTCACATGTCCTCAACGCAACTTTCCCCGACCGAGGCACGGCACGGCTCCGAAATCCGCGATGACACCGGACCGGCCGCCTGATCGGACGCCGGGAGCCGTGCCCCGGAGCCGCGCGGGCGGGTGCGGGTCCCCGGCCGCGACCGTTTTCCCCGCGAAGCGAGGCGCCGGCACCACCGGCCGCTCCTGGACCGTCACCCTTTTCCCGGTGAAGCGGAGCGCCGACTCGGTCACATGGCCCGAAAGTCAGCGGTTCACTTGCGTTCGCCTTCTCGGTCCCCACCTGACGCCTCACGGGCGTCTTTTCCTCATCGCTCACCACGACGGTCTTCAGCCAACGCGGCATGAGGCGGTTTGAAGCCCCCTCCGCAGGGCGGCTCCGAAGGGCCAACACCTTCGTCGTCCGAGCAGCATCGCTCCAGATCATTCGCCTACGTCGAATTCTCCTTTACCTTCAGGATGCACGAATACGGCGGAAATGGTCCGTGTCCAGCCGGACCTGCACATCACGCTCGGCGTGCTGGGTGAGGTCCCCCGAAACTCCCGAAATCATCGGTGCGACGGCGTAGGCCCCGTCTCAGGGGCCGACGCGCTGATCCGCCTCCGACGAACCCGGTCCGGAATGACGGGCCCGACCTATATGGTCCCGGCATGAACCCCGCTTCTGCCAACATTCCGGGCCCGTGGCTAGAACAGCTGACCGGCGCCTTTGAGATCCTGCTCGGCCGTCCGCTGGCGAGTTTCGACACCGACGCCGTCTATGCGACGTTCTTCGGCGGCAACCTCATCAACGAGCTCGGCTTCGCGCGGGACACCGCATGGGTGAACCCGGCCGCCCTCCGCGGCGCCGAGCCGGTCGTCTGGGACTGCCCGATCTTCGACCTGGACGAGCCGCTGCTGGAGTTCGACGCGAGCCGGTCGGTCTTCGAGTTCGACAAGGCCGGGCTGCCACCGGAGTTCGAGGCGGATCTCGCGGCGGCGTGCTTCGCGGGCCGGTGCGTCCTGGGCGGCGATCTGGCTCCCCTGCTGGCGCGGTACGACCTCGCCGCGTCCGATCTGCGCGACACCTGGACCGTCTGCCACCCGCGGCTGGTCTCGGACGGCACGCTCTTCGACGCGATGCGGGTCGCCACCGCGCTCGGCACGGGCCCCGAAAGCCTCCTTCCCCTCGAGGCGGAGGCGGCCGAGGAGTGGCGGGAGGCGCTGGCCGGCCTCACGCCGCCCGAGCTGTTCGCCCACCTGAGTTTCTTCTGCACCGGAGGCGAGGAGGGGCTGATGTACCTGCGGACCGAGCGGTCGGGCGGCGCCCTGCTCGCCGACGAGGGCTGCACGCTGATCGCCAACTGGGAGGAGGGGCAGGGCCAGGTCGAGTTCGCGGTCGTCCAGGTCGGCGAGCTCTTGGCAGGGCCGCGTCCGTCCTGAAGAACACACGGCGGGCCGGGAGCGGCAGACCCGTCAGGGCCGGACGGCGGGCGGCGCGAGGCCACCCGCCGTCAACGCCGCGGCGGGCGCGACCGAGCTTGGCCCGCCGAGGATGGTGAAGAAGCGGTCGGTCCCCTTCACGCGGGCCTCCGACTCCGGCTCGTTCTACGCCCTGTGGCCGTGCGACGACCGGGAAGACCTGGCCACCCTCCCCGTCATCTTCCGGATGAGAGGAGCATCTTCGGCGGAGGAGCGGCACGCACGGTTCCGTGCCATCGCGCTTACGGCAAAAACCCACCAGGCAGAGGCCTGCGCTCGCGCTCCCTGCCGCGCTCCGGAAGCCGTTGAGCTCTGCGTCGAACACGGTCAGGAGGGTCACGCTCAAGCCGGCAGCGCGTAGACCACGAGGTTATCCCGGTAGTGACGGGTTCGCGGGTCGAATGGCCCGGCGCAGGTGATGAGCACCAGGCATGGAGGGCCGGTGCGCGCGAACACCTGCGCGGGGAGCCGGTTCTTGGGGTAGAGACGGCGGGCCACGACCCGGTAGGTGTGCAAGCCGCCGTCGGCGGTGCGCACGTGCACCTCGTCTCCCGGCAGCGCGTCGGCCAGCCGGAAGAGAGCCCCCGGCCCGTGCCGGGCGGTGTCCACGTGCCCGGCGACCACCACCCTTCCCGCTGCGGATCCGGGGCGCGCGCCGCCGCTCCACCAGCCGAGTTCATGCGGGGCGGACGGCACGCGCAGCGCGCCGCGTGCGTCCACGCCCACCGAGCGTATCCGGGCACTGATGCGCAGCGCCGGAATGCCCAGGCCTGTGGGCTGGACTCCGCCGTCGGCGGTGTGCGGCATCGCCGGGGGGACTGCGGGCGGGACGGCGCCGACGTTCACCGGAGCGGCTGGAGGGGGCAGGGCGCGCCCGGTCAGGACGACCCCGCCCCAGCAGGTCAGCGCGGCGCCGAGCAGCGTACTGACTACGCCCGCGGTCTTCAGCGCCGCCACGGTCCGGGCCGCGCCCACATCAGGGCACCGGCCAGGAGGAGGACAAGACCGGCGGCGAGTGCCCAGGAGCCGAGACCGTGCCACTGCTTCGCGGCCTGGCTCCAGGCCCGCCCGCCGTCTCCGGCGGGAACGGCGCGTGGCGTTCCGATGGTTTCCTGCGCTTTGAGCAGCTGGTCCAGGTGGCCCTGGATGACCGGCGCGCTGGACGTGGCAAGCTCCTTGACCTCCGGCGAGGTCCCCGCCTGAAGTTCCTGCTCGCCCAGCTTCAGGGCCATGCGGTGGCCTTCGATCATCGCGGCGATCCAGGCCTGGTCGAAGGCGGAGCCGGACAGCGCGGCCACGCGCTCCAGCACGGCCTTCTCCTGCGGGGCGGGCTGAGAGGGCAGTGACACCCGCAGGCGGCGCGCGGTCTGTTTCAGCGCGGCGTCGAGCCTGGTGTGGTCGGTGACGAGAATGGCTCCGATCGAGCGGACGACTTCGGCCTCTCCCTTGGCCTGAGCGACCTTGCCGGCGGCGATCTCGGTGAGGTTGCCCCGGTGGGCTTGCCTCAGGAACTGCCTATCCTGCTCCGAGACCTCGACTTCGACCTTCGCCGACACCGGCGGCCCGCCCATCAGGACCACCGCGGCGACCGCGGCGGCGCCGACGAACACGACACGCAGAAACATCGCCACCCCCTACAGGAGCCCCGGACGGCTTGCCCGCCCACCTAGGCGCTTCCCGGCCAGGAGATGGCACATGTTGACGAAAGTGTAGAAAGTAGCATTTAGCAACCAGATGATTACAATTTGTTAGATGAGGTGCAGAAGGCGACCTGCGCCACGTCCACGATCAGCACGCTCGCGGCGGGTGGCCGGGCGGCTGCGCGCAGGTGCTCACGCAACCCCGGCGCGGTGGCCAGGTCGAGGTCGCCGGCGACGGAGACGACCGTCACCGCGCCGTGCCGGCGGAGGAGACGGTGAAGAACGGCAGAGAGTGCCCGGGTGCTGTCATGATCGGCTCTTCACGTCCGCGGTGTCGCCGATCAGCGCGGCTCGCACGCCCGGGATGTGGTGAGCGGGGCCGCGCCATTCGACCATCAAGACGGTGGCGTCGTCCTGGAGCCGGCCGTGGTGGTAGTCCGGCACGGCGCGGATCAGGCGGCGCAAGGTCTCGGGGACCGGCAGGTCGGAGGCCTGGTGGCGGATGATGAAGTCGATGAACCGTGCCAGCCCGAACTCCTGCGTGCCCCGGCCGCGGGCCTCGGTGATGCCGTCGGTGTACAGCAGCAGCCGGTCACCGGGCTCGAACCGCTCCTGGCACACGGTGACCGGCAGGCCCACGTTCAGACCCATCGGATGGGCCGGCGGGCAGTCCAACGTGGTGCTCCAGCGGCCGCCGCGGATCACCACCGGCGCGTGGTGGCCGCGGTTGACCCAGCTGAACAGACCACTGGTCATGTCCAGGTCAGCCATGATCGCGGTGACGAAGCGGGTCGCCCGGCCGAACTCGCCGATCAGCACGCGCTCGATCGCCTCGCTGTTGTCGGCCAGGGGCATGCCCTGGCGGCGGTGGTTGCGGCAGGCGGCCACCGCCCGCCTGGCCGTCTTCCGCTGGATCACCCGCTACAACACGGTCCGACGGCACTCCCGGCTCGGCCAGCTCAGCCCGATCGACTATGAGAAGACGGCGGATAACCTGAAGCCTGCCGCCTGAAATCGGTGTCCTCGTTCGAGGGGGAAGCCCCCATCGCGTCGAAGACGGCCAGGTGCAGGACATCACCGGCGATGGCGTAGTCGAAGGCGTCCCCACCGACCTCGTAGGCCGGCTCCATGGCCGCGCTGACCGTCACCTTCTGGTTGGCGAAACTCAGCGGCGGCATCAGGTTCCACTGCATCTCCGCGGCCACGTTCATCGGCCGGGCGCGGGTCAGCCGGGCGTAGGAGTCGCTGTAGAAGCGCATGCTGACCATCAGCGACGCCACCACCGAGGCCAAGGTCCACATCTTGTCCTCGGCCGCATGGTCGTCGTCCTCGGCGGCGCGCACGCGCAACACCCCCAGCCGTTCGGTGCCGTTCAGCAGGGGCACCCACCAGTGATCGGCCTGCCCGTCGGTACCGGTCGTGGGCAGCAGGCGCACCTCCTGGAAGGCTCGCCCGGCCAGCGTGGCATCGACGCGCAGCCGCGCGGGATGCTCCCCGGTGTTCTCGCCTGCGCTTTCACCGTGGCCGGTGAGCAGACGCAGCACGTTCTGCTGCAGGTCGACCACATAGATCAGCGCCTCGTGCAGGCCCGCGCGGGTGGCGTGCTCATCGACCAGGGCCGGCAGTTCCTCCAATGTGGCCAGATGGCTGGCTTCTATCAGTCCGGCCAGCATCCGCCGGACCCCACATGAGCAGGACATCGCTCGCCCCCCGTCTGCCCGGTGGTCATCGGTGTCCGCTCGCGAGCCGAGCCACCACCGGCTGCTGCCCCTCCCAGCTTCACCTGCCCAAACCCGCAGGCCAAATACCTCCTTGCCTGACGGCGGAGCCCGCGGGGGCGCGGGGAGCCCTCAGGTTTCAGCCGCTACGGCGAGCCGCCGCGTTGGCCGGATTCATCCGCGAGCTCATCGTCGAAGGCACCCGCGAGAGCCTGGACGCCGCCCGGATGCGCGGCCGACGCCTCGACCGGCCCCGGCGATGACGGCCGAGCAGATCCGCCGCGCCGCGACCTGCTCACCTGCCCGGAGCACACCGTCTCCTCCATCTGTCCGGCCTGCGCCCGGCCATCCTCACCCCTTGCCGCGCATATCGAATTTCGATAGATTTCTATCGTAGTTCGATCGAGGGAGAGACGATGGGAAAGCTGACAGTGCTCGCGCTGCGCGCCGTGCTCGTGGCGCTGCTCGCCGGCTCGGTGTTCGTACAGGCAGTGATGGTGCCGCTGCTGGCCGCCGACCTGGAGGGACTCAACACGGACTACGCGTACCTGCGCACCCCGCTCCTCGTGATCATTTTTCTGGGCGTCGTGACGGTCCAGGTCATCCTGGGCTGTGTGTGGCGACTGGTGACGATGGTGCGACGCGGAACCGTGTTCTCCCACGCCGCCTTCCGGTACGTGCACATCGTGATCGGCGCGCTCGTCACGGCCGCCCTCCTGGTGTTCGCGCTCGCGGTCGTCCTGGCGCCGGGCGACCCCGTCGCCCCGGGCATCGTCCTGCTGATATGCGGGGCCTCCCTGGCGGTCCTGGGAGTCGCGCTCGTCGTGCTCGTGCTGCGGATGCTGCTCGCCCAGGCCGTCGCGCGCGACGTCGAGGCGGCGCAGATGCAGGCCGAGCTGGACGAGGTGATCTGATGCCGATCGTCGTCGACATCGACGTGATGATGGCCAAGCGGAAGATGTCCGTGGGCGAGCTCGCGGACCGCGTCGGGATCACGCCCGCCAACCTGGCGGTGCTCAAGAACGGCCGCGCCAAGGCGGTGCGCTTCACGACGCTCGCCGCGCTCTGCGAGGCGCTCGAGTGCCAGCCCGGAGACCTGCTGCGCTGGGAGGCCGAGGACGCCGCGGACGGGTGACGTCAGCCGTCGGCGACGCCGGCCGTCACCCGGGCACCTCGGCCGACGCGTCACAGCGGCCCGGCGGCACCGGCCGGGCTGCGGGCGCCGGGAAGCGGCGCGGCACCGGCCGGGCTGCGGGCGCCGGGAAGCGGCGCGGCACCGGAGAGCAGCGCGGCGTCGGACCCCGCGGAGCCCGCCGCCCCCGGCGCCCCCCCGAGGCCGCCGACGCCGGCCTCGCCGGCCACGCCGGCCTCGGGCGGATCCGCGGTCAGTTGTCCCAGACGGCGTTCTTCAGGATCCGGTCCAGTCCCGGCGTGGCCCACTGGTCGACGATGAGGATCCTCTGCTGCGGCAGGTACCACTCGCGCTGCTTGAACGTCGACTTCTGCGTGGCGTCGTCGTACGTGACGCACCGGCCGGGCCACACCCGGTAGTGCGCCCGGTGCGCCACGCCGATGTCGCGGCGGCCCACCGCGATCGCCTTGCCGATCACCTGACCGTACTTGGGATTCGTCGCGCACGGCATCACGTCGACCGCCGGGTAGAACGGACCTCGGTTCGGGTTGTAGGGCGTGAAGCCCTCACCCCCGGTCTTGAGGGCCTTCGGCCCCATCACCCAGAAGCTGTCGCACCTGGGCTCGGCGTAGGGACCCTTCGGCCGCGCGCAGGAACCGGTCACCACCCGGACCTGGTCCGCGGTCCCGTACACCCGCCACGAGCTCGGGATCTCCAGGGTCAGCCCGTGACGCAGGCGCAGCAGCGTGGTGGCGGACCCGGCGGAGGACCCCTGCGACGCAGCGGGCCCCGAGACCGTCGCGGACCCCGAGGAGGCGGAGGCGGGCACCTGAGCCGCCAGCACGACGGTTCCCGCCATAACGCCCAAAGCGATCATTTTTCTCATCACACCGGTGATCGTACCGACACCGGCTGCGACCGCTCCCTCCACCTTCGAAGGACGGCTCCGCCCTCAGAGATCGTCCGCGTCGATCAGGACCGCGGCGCTCCGTGGTGCGAGCTCAAGGCGGCCTTCCGCGAGCGGGCTCGGTGATTCGGCGCCGACGCCGAGGACCACGGGACGCCACGGGGCGTCGAACGTGACGCGGAAGGTCCGGGCGTCGTCGTCGTAGTTGGCCACGACCACGCATCTGCTGCCGGGACGCGTTCCGCTCTCCCAGACGGCGACCTGGGGCGGGCGTGCCCCGGGATCCTCGCCCGCGACCGTGACCCCTTCCGAGCCGAGGAAGGTGCCGTTCCACAGCCAGGGGGCGAGCCGGCGCCGGAGGTCGTCGACGGCGTTGGCGTACGCGACCGTCTTCGGCATGTCGGACGGGCGCCCCTTGAAATTGAACGGTTCGAGGCTCATGGCGTAGCCGTACAGCAGGCACTGGTTCGCCATGTTGCGGTCGTCGAAACCGACCAGCGCGGTCACCATCCGGACGTCCGAGCGCAGGCGGCGGCCGAGCGGGATGTGCCGTTCGGAGGAACTGCGGAAGTACGAGAGGTCGTAGTGCTCGAACTGCCCGTCATAGCAGCCCTCCCCGGCGATGACGAAATCCTCCGCCACGGCTCCGGCCGCTCCGCGGAGGTCCTCGACGAACGCGCCGTCCCAGAGATAGGCCGACGCCCCCGGCGGGTGGCCGTGGCCGGGCGCGAAGCACAGCAGCGCGCGGCCGTGGTACAGGGACTCGTCCGCGAGCACTCCCGCCGCGCCCCAGCCCGCCATCTCCGCCACCTCCCGGGCGAACGTGCCGCGCAGGGCCTCGGAGGCGAAGCACAGGGGGACGTACCACGGCGTGCTCATGCCGTATCTCTTCCGCGCGGTGTGGTACACCGGTCCGGGCTGGGCGTACGGCTGACCGTTCTCGTCGAGGCAGACGTCGGCGGCGAAGTCGTCCCAGTATCGGCCGGGGCGCTCGACCCACTGGTACTTGACGTACAGCACCGCCTTGACGTCGAGTTCGCGGGCGCGCTCAAGCGCCCGCCGGAGCCCGGGCTCGCCCCCCAGTTTCCCGGCCGGTCGGTGCACCGGCACGAGACCGTCCTGTCCCCCTTCGTTCCAGCCCACGATCTGGATGGCTCCGATGCCTCTCGCCGCGCACTCCTCGATGATCGAGACCAGCTCGTCGAAGTCGTAACGGGGCTCGTTCTCGGTCGACATGAGCTGGACCTGCAGCCACGTTCGCGGCTCCCGCAGCCACCCGGCGGCCGGGATCCGGCTCTCCCGCTGGGTCGCCCGGTACGGGACCAGGCCCTGCTCCCAGGCACCCCGGTAGAGCGCCACCGTGATCGGCAGGGTCCGCAGCCTCTCCCCCGTCCTCACCGGCATCTGGATCGCGTCCAGCGTGATCGAGGAACCGCCGTCGGGCCCTTCCGTGAGCTTCGTGAGACTGTCCAGGTAGCCGGGTTCGAGGGAGAAACGCCACCCGACGAACTCCAGGGTCGGCGACGACGGCATGACCGTGATCCCTCCGGTCTCGCCCGCCAGGACGACAAACGGCGCCGTGGGGTTGCACACCACCTCCGGGCGGAGGTTACCGCTGGCGTGGTCGGGGACCATCGTGCCCCAGTAGGGGGCGTTGCTGTCGAACGACGGGAGCAGCTCCACCCTGCTCCCCTGGGTGTAGTCCGATTTCACCAGGTCGAGGGAGTCGCCGGCCGCCGGTCTGATCCCCCGGAGAGAGGGGAAGCGTACCGCCTCGACCGTCACCTCGCCCGGCACGGCGTCGAGGGTGAGTTCGAGGTGCCCGGCGCCGTCCAACGCGGCCCCGACCTCGACGCGCCCCTCCAGGTACTCGCCGGTGCTCGTCACGAGCCCGTCCCACGCAAGGGAGATCGATCGCCCGTCTTCGTGCGCCGAGGCGGAGGCGAGGGTCTGGGCGTCGGTGGTCGCGACCACGGTGCGGTCCCCGTGCCGGGGAATCTCGAACACGAAGAGCGACGGCCGGGAGTCACCGCCGATCCAGGCGCCGAGTTCGATGTCACGGACGCCCGTGATCCCCCCGGAGACGGCGTCGAACGTGACTTCGGCGCGGTCGTCCCTGATCACCAGTTGCTTCTTCACGGGGATGTCCTCATTTCGCAGTCGTCCGGGTGGCACCGGGCTGAACGTCCGCGGGCGGGCCGAGCCGCCCGGCTACGGCCGGGCGGGCGCGTGGCCCGGCCCGGCCGCGGTGGCGGCCGGTCGCCGCCGATCGCCGTCAGTCGCCCTGCGCGCGTTCCTCCTGGACGGCGTCGTCGAGTTTTCCGAGCACCGTCGCGACATCGGCGCGACCGCCGGTGAGGTTCTGCAACTCGGTGAGCAGGACGTCCTGGAGCCCCGGGACGGGAGGCAGGAGCAGGGTCATGAAGGTGCGCCCCTGCCAGGCCCGCTGCATGTCCGGGAAGAGCGGGTCGAGGGAGCCGAGGTCGATCCCGTCCTTGACCGGGAAGGCCTTCGCGGTGCCCAGGAACTTCTTGTACTCGTCGGCGGAGAACAGGAAGTCGATGAACCGGCTGGCCAGGTCCTTCTTGCCGTTCTTCGGGTTGATCCCCAGCGACACCAGGTAGCTGCCCCACATCGCCTTGGTGTCGGCGGACGCGGTGGTGGGGAAGTTGAAGTAGCCGACGTCGAGCTTGGCCTGCCGTGCCTCGGACAGGATCCACGGCGCGGGGAACATGGCCGCCTTGCCGCGGAGGAAGGCGGACTGGGCGGCCGTCTGGTTGGTGCCCAGCGGGTTGTCCATGAAGTAGGGGACGAGCTCGCGGTAGATCTCCAGGCTTCTCTTCCACCCGGCGTTGGTGGCGATGCTGTCCTTCCCGGCCATCACGTCCTCGTTGAAGTCCGGGTTCTCACCGTAGACGTGCTGGGCGACGGGGTAGTAGATGATGAACTGGGGCCACCAGCTCTCCTGCGCGGACATGGCGAACGGCGTGATCTTCGCCTTCTTCAGCGTGGCGGCCACGTCGAGCAGCTCGTCGTAGGTCCGGGGCTCGTCGGTGACGCCGGCCCGCGCGAACAGCGCCTTGTTGTAGACGATGCCGTTGCCGGACTGGGAGATCGGCACGTAGTGCGCCTGGCCGGCGGGCGCGAAACGGCCGGCCTCGCGCTGCGCGTCCGGGGTCAGCTCGCTGAACCATTTCTCCCTGACCAGGTCGGTGGTGTAACCGGCCTTGATGAATTCGGTCAGGTTCTTCTGGTCGAAGCCGTAGACGTCCGGGCCCGCCCCGCCGGCGAGGCGGCTCTTGAGCACCGTGTCGTAGTTGGTGGTGCTGAAGGTCTCCAGGTTGACCTTGACCCCGGGGTTGCGCTGCTGGAAGTCGTTGATCAGATCCTGGTAGGCCTTCGCGGAGTCCGCGCCGTCACCCCACATCACGAAGCTGAGTGTCTGCTTCGCGTCCGCGGCGCCACCGCCGGCGGTGCCGGCGGTGCATCCGGCCAGCAGCAGCGGCAGCGATGCCAGCAGTACGGACGCCGTGCGCCTGAGTGTGTTCCCCATCCTGCGCTCCTCGTCGCCCCTTGACGGTTCACCGGCAGGTGCCGCCTGACAGGGCAAGTTTCGTAGCTTCACTACACGAATTTGATCGAAGGAGTCGTCTTGAAACGATTTTCTGCTGGGACGTTAGCATCCTCGAAACAAACTGGCTAGCGCCACTACAAAACTTCCCGTTGCCTGTCGCATTCACCGGGTTCACCGCGCTCCCGGAGACCGGCGGGGCCGCGGCCACCACGCGTCGTCATGGAGGTGCGGGGCACGAGGCCGGAGGTGCAGGGCGTGCAGGTGTGAGGCACGGAGATGCGCCGCCGCGGTGCCGCCACCGTCGAACGGAGGCGGAGAACAGAGGGCGGGGGCGAGGCCGGCCGTCAGGACGACCGATCTCCGGTGATCACGGTGTCAATGGCCACGTGCGAGCGCACTCGGGCGAGAAACGACTCTGGGCATCCTCCGCAGTGCGGAGGATGCCCAGAATCAGTGAGGTGCGCCGCCAGGGACTCGAACCCCGGACCCGCTGATTAAGAGTCAGCTGCTCTAACCAACTGAGCTAGCGGCGCCTGAAGCCCTTGAAGAATAGCGCACATCGGGTGCTACTTCGAATCGCCGGACGATCAGCCGCTAAGCTAGAACAACATTCGGTCACGACTGGGAGCACACATGTGGTTCGCCTCGCCCGCTGACGTCCGCGAGCGCCTCAGCGCCGTCGACTACCTCTCCGACGACTCCATCGCGACCTCGGTCTTCCTCGCGGGGGCGCTCGGCAAGCCGCTGCTGGCCGAGGGGCCCGCGGGGGTGGGCAAGACCCAGCTGGCCAAGGCCGTGGCGGCGGCGACCGGGGCGCGGCTGGTCAGGCTGCAGTGCTACGAGGGGCTGGACGAGGCCAGGGCGCTGTACGAGTGGAACTACAAGAAGCAGCTCCTGCGCATCCAGGCCGGGCAGGGTGAGAACTGGGACGCCACCCACGACGACATCTTCACCGAGGAGTTCCTGCTGGAACGGCCGTTGCTGGCGGCCATCCGGTCGGAGACGCCGGTGGTCCTGCTCATCGACGAGACCGACAAGGCCGACGTCGAGGTGGAAGGACTGCTGCTGGAGATCCTGTCGGACTACCAGGTGACGATCCCCGAGCTCGGCACGATCACCGCCGTCCGCAGGCCGTACGTGGTACTGACCTCCAACGCGACCCGCGAGCTGTCCGAGGCGCTGAAACGGCGCTGCCTCTACCTGCACCTGGAGTATCCGGCGCCGGAGCGCGAGCGCGACATCGTGCTGGCCCAGGTGCCCGGGATCGAGGCGGGCCTGGCCGAGCAGCTCGCCCGGGCGGTCGCCACGATGCGCTCCCTGGAGCTGAAGAAGGCGCCCTCCATCGCGGAGACGATCGACTGGGCCAACACGCTGATCGCACTGGGCCGGACCGAACTCGACGAGGCGGCGATCGGGTCCACCCTCGGGGTCGTGCTCAAGCACGCCTCCGACCAGACCCGGGCCCGCAAGGAGCTGGGGCTGTGACCGGCCCGGCCGCCGGGGACACCACCCGGCGGGCCGCATGCGGGAGGCCCCACGGCGCACCACGGGCCGCGGAAAGCGCGATCCGGGCCGCGGGCACCGCGGCCCGGAGGACGGGAGGCGGACGGTGAGCCTGATCGACCGGCACGTGGGGTTCGTCCACGCGCTGCGCGAGGCGGGACTGCCGGTGTCGCTGGCCGAGGGGCTGGACGCGGCCAGGGCGCTGCGGGTGATCGACCTGACCGAGCGGGAGTCGCTGCGGGCCGCGTACGCCGCCACGCTGGTCAAGCGGCCCTCGCACCGGCCGGGCTTCGACACGCTCTTCGACCTGTGGTTCCCGGCCACGACGACCGGCCTGGAGGCCACCCGCGAGGCCGCGCGGGCGGACGAGACGGACCCGGCGACCGCCGAGCTCCCCGAACTGCGCGACCGGCTGGCGGAGCTGCTGCTGGGCGCCGAGGGGATGAACGAGTTCGCGCGGGCGATGGTGGAGCGCTTCGGGCGCCTGCCCGCGGGCCCCGGCCGGCAGAACTGGTTCTCCTACCCGGTGATGCGGGCGCTCTCCCCGGAGACGCTCATGGCGCGGCTGCTCGCGGAGGTCCTGGGCGGCCGGGAGCGCGGCGGGCTCGCCGAGAAGGTCGCCCGGCAGCGGATCGGCGAGAACACCAGGCGGTTCGAGGACGCGGTCGCCACCGACGTGCGCCGCCGGATCGCCGAGGACGCGGGGATCGAGCGGATCGCCCGCTCCTCCGTACGGCCGCCGCTGGAGCAGCTCGACTTCCTGCGGGTCACCAAGGCCGACCTGGCGAGGCTGCGCAGGGAGGTGCACCCGCTCGCCCGCCGCCTGGCCGCCCGGCTGACCGTCAAGCACCGCCTCGGCCACCGCGGCCGCCTGGACTTCCGCCGGACCGTACGGGCCTCGCTGTCCAGCGGCGGGGTGCCGCTGACCACCTTCAACCGGCCGCGCCGGCCGCACAAGCCCGAACTCGTGGTGCTCTGCGACGTCAGCGACTCGGTCGCCTCCTTCGCCCACTTCACCCTGCTGCTGACCTACGCGCTGCGCGAGCAGTTCACCAAGGTCCGCGCGTTCGGGTTCGTGGACACCGTGGACGAGATCACCCGGTTCTTCGTCCCGGGCGCCGACGTGGTGGAGGCCATGACACGGCTCACGAAGGAGGCCGACATGGTCCGGTTCGGGCGGACCAACTACGGTTACGCGCTGGAGCGGTTCGCCGAGCGGTACGGCGAGGCGGTCGGTCCGAAGACGTCCCTGCTGATTCTGGGCGACGCGCGGTCCAACTACCAGCCGCCCGCGCTGGAGACGCTGAAACGCCTGAGCGGGGCCGCCCGGCACGCGTACTGGCTCAACCCGGAGCCGGTCGCCCAGTGGGACACCGGCGACTCGCTGGCGACGGCGTACGGCGGGGTCGTCCCGATGCACGAGTGCCGCAACGTCACCCAGCTGGCCGCCTTCATCGAGAAGCTCGCCTGACCCGGCCCCGTTCCCGACCGGCGGGAACGGGTGAGGTCAGCTCATCCGGCGCAGCACCCGGGCGGCGGTCCTGGCCAGCACCTCCACCTGGGAGTCGTCGTACTCGGCCCGCGGTCCGTTCAGGATCCAGCGCGCCACCAGGCGGGGCTTGAGGAGGGTGATCCCCTCGGCGGTGACCGACCGCCTGAGCTCGCCGCCGTGCACGGCCAGCAACGGCTCGATGGTGACGGGGATGCCCGACTCCCGGGAGAGCACCTCGGCCAGCGACTCGGAGACGTCGACGAGCGCCTTGGCCACCTTCGAGCCGTACTTCTCCCCCAGGAACAGCCGGTCGCCGTACCGGGCGATCTCGGTCTCCGGGTCCCACGCCTCGTTGTCGACCACCCACACGCCGCCGGGGCCGATGACGAGGTGGTCCACCGAGGCCTTGCCCGGGACGGCCCGGCCGTCGAGGATCCGGTAGCCGCGTCTGCCGAGCCTGCGGCGGAGCAGCCTGCCGGTGATGGTCTCGCCGCGGCGCCGGCCGCGCCAGACCGCGGTGGCCTCGTACGACCACCAGGCCCAGAACGCGTCCCCGGCGGCGACGAGCGCGGCACAGACGATCCCCGTGATCGGCACGGACAGTCCGAAGCGGTAGGCCAGCGCGACGCCCACGGCCAGGCCGCCCACGGCCTTGACGGCACGCATCTTCCTGCGCTCGCCGGCTTCCTTGCGCCAGAACTGCTCGTACATGACCTGCGGCGACAGGCCGTGGACCTGGTCTTCCGGCGTCACGTAGATGGATCCGCCTGGCACAGCGCACCCCCAGAGGCTCGGACGGTCGAAGAAGGAGCGGGACCTGCCACGCTGAAGATCCTTAGACTATGAAATACCCAATTGGGGACTCCAGGTATCCCCTCCGGGTGAAGGTGACGCAAGTAACACACATCCGTCAGCCGCCGAGCGTTTAACCCAGGCGTGTCAATGATTTAACCGACCAGTCGGTATGCTTTCCCCACGACACCATGGGGGACGGATGACTCAGGACCGGGAGCCGGTACGCCAGCGTCTGCTCAGCGAGGCCACGCGCCTGTTCGCCGAGCGGGGCTTCGAGAGCACGTCGGTGCAGGAGGTGGTCTCGGCCGCCGGCGTCACCAAGGGCGCCATGTACCACTACTTCGACTCGAAGGACGACCTGCTTCACGAGATCTACGGGCGCGTGCTGCGCATGCAGATGGAGCGCCTCAACCGCTTCGCCGACGGCCCGGGAACGGTGTCCGAGCGCCTGCACTCCGCCGCCGCCGACGTCGTGACGACCACGGTGGACAACCTGGACGACTCCAAGATCTTCTTCCGCTCGATGCACCTGCTCGCACCCGACACCCGCAAGAGCGTCCGCGCCGAGCGGCGCCGCTACCACGAGCGCTTCCGCGACCTGGTCGCCGAGGGGCAACGCGACGGCACCTTCAGAACCGACGTCCCCGCCGACATCGTCGTCGACTTCTTCTTCGGCTCGGTCCACCATCTGGGCACCTGGTACAACTCGGAGGGCGCGCTCTCCGGTGCCGAACTCGGCACGCACTTCGCCGACCTGCTCCTCGCCTCCCTCCGCCCGGAGTAGGCGCCCGCGCGGCCGGAAGAGGGGCCCACGCCGCCCGGTGCGGGCGCCCCGGACCCCGCGCCCCGCGCGCCCGGCAGCCGGACAGACCGGGCGCCCGCACCGGACAGGCCCACCCGCCCGGCGAAGCGCGCCCGGCCACCGGGCAGACGCCCGGACCGGTCAGGCGACCGGCCCGGGCAGGTCGGCCAGGACCGCCACGGCGTCCCGATGGGCCCCGGGGGTGCCGAGCGCGATCTGGCCGGCCTTGGCCCGCTTGAGATACAGGTGCACCGGGTGCTCCCAGGTCATCCCGATGCCGCCGTGGAGCTGGACGCTCTCCTCGGCGACGTGCAGCGCCACCTCCGAGCACCAGGACTTGGCCACCGCCACGGCCAGTTCGTCGCCCCGGTCGTCCCGCTCACCGGCGGCGGCCGGGTCCGCGGCCTCGGCCAGCAGGTTCGCGGCGTTCCTCGCGGCGGCACGGGCGCGCACCACGTCCAGCCAGAGGTCGGCCATCCGGTGCTTGATCGCCTGGAAGGATCCGACCGGCCGGGCGAACTGGTGGCGCTCCCTGATGTAGGCGAGCGTCGTGTCGAAGCACCACTCGGCGACGCCGAGCTGCTCGGAGGCGAGCAGCCCCGCACCGGCGAGCAGGGCCCGCCGCACGTCGTCGCCGCCCGCGCCCTCGATCCGCCGGCCCGGCGCCGACGACAGCGTCACGGTCCCGATCGGCCGGGTCAGGTCGAGCGACGGGACGACCTCCACGGTCGCGTCCGCCGCGCCCACCGCGTACAGCCCGCCGTCGGCGGGGACCAGCAGCACGTCGGCGACGTCGGCGCCCGCGACGGCGCGCACCTGCCCGCTCAGCGCGCCGTCCCGCACGGTCACGGTCTCGGCGAACCGGTACGGCGAGACCGCGAACGGCACCACCAGGGCCGCCGTGACCTCCCCGTCCGCCAGCGCGCCCAGCAACTCGTCGCCGGAACCGAGCAGGGCCGAGGTGGCGAGCACCGAGCTGGTGAGGAACGGCAGCGGCGCCACCGCCCGCCCCAGCTCCTCCAGCACCACCGCGACCTCCCGCGCGGACGCCCCGGCCCCGCCGTGCTCCTCCGGCACGAGCAGGCCCGCCGCCCCCACCTGGTGGGCCAGCGTCTTCCACAGATCCATGTCGTACGGGGTGGCGGACTCGACCCGCCGCAGCACGGCGCCCGGGCCGCAGCGGTCCGCGAGCAGGTCCCGCACGGAGGCCCGGAGCTCCTCCTCGACCTCGGTGTACAGCAGTGTCATCGGTCGCTCACCACTCCTCGTTCGCTACGCGGCCCACTCGTCCCTCGCGGCCCACTCCGCGCACTACGTCGGACTCGCTCCCCGTCATCGGTCGCTCACCACTCCTCGTTCGCTACGCGGCCCACTCGTCCCTCGCGGCCCACTCCGCGCACCGCGTCGGACTCGCTCCCCGTCATCGGTCACCCGCCGCTCCCCATCCGCTGCGCAGTGGCCGCCGGGCCTCATCGGGGAAGGTCCTTCCAGGGGACGTCCTTGTCGACGCGGGGTTCCGAGGGCAGGCCGAGCACGCGCTCGGCGACGATGTTGCGCAGGATCTCCGAGGTGCCGCCCTCGATGGAGTTGCCCTTGGCCCGCAGGTAGCGGTAGCCGGGGCCGCGGCCGAAGAAGTCGACGCTGTCGGAGCGGCGGAAGCTCCAGTCGTCGTAGGTCAGGCCCTCCTCACCGCGCATCTCCACGTCCAGCCCGGACAGGGCCTGGTTGAGCGAGGCGAAGGAGAGCTTCATCCCGGAACCCTCCGGCCCCGGCTGCCCGGCGGCGAGCTGCTCGCGGAGCCGGGTACCGGCCAGGCGGGTGACCTCGGCCTCCACCCACAGGCGCAGCAGCCGCCCGTGCAGGTCGTGGGTGCGCAGTTCGGGCCGGGCGCGCCAGGTCTCGGCGACCAGGCCGACCATGCCGCCGCCCCGCCGGACCGGCCCGCCGCCGATCGCCACGCGCTCGTTCATGAGCGTGGTCTGGGCGACCCGCCAGCCGTCGCCGACCTCCCCCAGCCGCAGGTCGTCGCCGAGGCGCACGCCGGTGAGGAAGACCTCGTTGAACTCGGCCTCACCGGTGATCTGCCGCAGCGGCCGCACCTCGACCCCGGGGGCGTGCATGTCGCACACGAAGTAGGTGAGCCCCCGGTGCTTGGGCACGTTCACGTCGGTCCTGGCGACCAGGATGCCCCACCGGGCGTGGTGGGCCCCGGAGGTCCACACCTTCTGCCCGTCCACGACCCACTCGTCGCCGTCCCTGACCGCCCGCGTGGCGAGAGTGGCCAGGTCGGATCCGGCACCGGGCTCGCTGAAGAGCTGACACCAGATCTCCTCGCCCGTCCACAGCGGGCGCAGGAAGCGCCTGCGCTGCTCGTCGGTGCCGAACGCCAGGATCGTCGGCGCCGCCATGCCCAGGCCGATCGTCTGCAGCCCGGGGTTGATCTGCGGGGTCCCCGCGAACTCTCGCTCCACGACGTTCTGCAGCTCGCGGGGGGCGCCGAGCCCGCCGAGCCCCTCGGGGAAGTGCACCCAGGCCAGCCCGGCGTCGAACCGGGCCCGCAGGAACTCCAGCCGGTCGCCGGCCGGGTCGTGCCCGGCCAGGAACGCGGCCACGCGCTCCTTGATCGCCTCTTCGTCCAACGCCACGAACGCTCCCTTCGTCGATACCTCGTGCCGCGGTGGCCCGTCTCCCGGGTCACCTGTGCTTCTTGAGCTCCCGGTTGGCCAGGGAGCGCTTGTGGACCTCGTCGGGCCCGTCGGCGAGCCGCAACGACCGGGCGCCCGCCCACAGGCCGGCCAGCGGGAAGTCCTGGCTGACGCCTCCGGCGCCGTGGCACTGGATGGCCTTGTCGAGGATCCACTCCACCTCGCGCGGGGTGGCGATCTTGATCGCCTGGATCTCGGTGTGGGCGCCCCGGTTGCCCACCGTGTCCATCAGCCAGGCGGTCTTCAGCACGAGCAGGCGGAGTTGCTCGATCTTCACCCGCGACTCGGCGATCCAGTCCTGGACCACGCCCTGCCGGGCGATGGGCCCGCCGAACGCCGTCCGCGACAGGGCGCGGGCGCACATCAGCTCGACGGCCCGCTCGGCCATCCCGATCAGCCGCATGCAGTGGTGGATCCGCCCGGGCCCGAGACGGGCCTGGGCGATGGCGAAGCCGCCGCCCTCCTCACCGATCAGGTTGTCCACCGGCACCCGGGCGTCCTCGAACACGATCTCGGCGTGGCCGCCGTGGTCGGCGTCGGAGTAGCCGAACACGTGCATGCCCCGCTTGACGTGCACGCCGGGCGTCTCGCGCGGCACCAGGATCATCGACTGCCGCCGGTGCGAGGACGCCTCGGGGTCGGTCTCACCCATCACGATGAAGATCTTGCAGTTGGGGTTCATCGCGCCCGAGGCGAACCACTTGCGTCCGTTGACGACGTACTCGGAGCCGTCCCTGACGATCGACAGCGCGATGTTGGTGGCGTCGGAGGACGCGACGTCGGGCTCGGTCATCGCGAACGCCGACCGGATCTCGCCGCGGAGCAGCGGCTCCAGCCAATCCTTGCGCTGCCGGTCGCTGCCGAACATGGAGAGGACCTCCATGTTGCCGGTGTCGGGGGCGGCGCAGTTGGTCGCCACGGGGGCGATCCTCGGCGAGCGGCCCATGATCTCGGCCAGCGGCGCGTACTGCAGGTTGGTCAGCCCCGCACCGTGCTCACCGGGCAGGAACAGGTTCCACAGGCCGCGCCCGCGCGCCTCCTCCTTGAGGTCCTCCAGCAGCGGCGGAGCCGCCCACCCGCTCGCGGCGGCCTGGACCTCGAAATCCTCCTCCGCCGGGTAGACGCACTCGTCCATGAAGGCGAGCAGCCGCTCGCGCAACTCCTCGGTCCGGGCGTCGAACGCGAAATCCACAGGCCCCTCCTCACAGTTCCCCAGGAGCGTACCGACCGGACGGTATGAGTGTCGACATGCCTTCCCGTCCGATCTCCCCGATCCCACCTGTTTCGCCACGGCGAAGAAGGCCCGTCCCGACCGGAAAGGCGTCACACCACCGGGCAGGACCGGCCCGTACGGCCGCCGGAAGACCGCCGCGCACCGGGTGACGAGCGCCGAGAAGCCGGGGACGAGGGAGAAACGTCTCGCGGAGCCGATCGCGGAGTCGGCGCGGAAACGGCGGCTCACTCGGTCCGACCGCAGAGTGGTCTCCGGAAAGCCCTCCCGAGTGGCCCTTCAGGCGGGTCCACCCGGGGCCGTAACGTCACCGGCATGACCGCGAGCATGCCCGCCCCCGTCGTCCTCACCGGCGACGTCGTCCGCCTGGAGCCGCTGAGCCTCGACCACGTCCCCGACCTGTTCCTGGCCGGGGGCGGCGACGAGGAGGTGTGGCGCTGGCTGCCCGCCCCGGCCCCGCGCACCGAGGACGAGCTGGCGGTGCTCACGAAGGGCCTGATCGACGACCCGGATCACGTGCCGCACGCGGTGGTCCTCAAGGAGACGGGCCGCGCGACCGGCTGGACCTGCTACGTCGACACGCCCGGTTACGCCGAGAGCATCGAGATCGGCTGGACCTGGTACGGCAGGGCCGTGTGGCGCTCGGCCGTGAACACCGAGTGCAAGGTCCTGCTGATCGACCACGCCTTCGACAAGCTCGGCGTGAACCGGGTCGTGCTCAAGACCGACATCCTCAACACCCGCTCGCAGGCCGCGATCCGGCGGATCGGCGGCGTCGCCGAGGGCGTCCTGCGCCGCCAGCGCCGCCGCCGGGACGGCACCTGGCGCGACACCGCCTACTTCAGCATCCTGGACGACGAGTGGCCCGCCCACCGGGCCCGCCTCACGGGCCTTCCCCGCTGAACACACCACCGGGCCCGCCTCGCAGGTCCTCCCCTCCCAGCATGCCGCGCAGGAACTCCCTGACGCCGAGGCGGAGGTCGTCGAGGGTCGGCTCGGCGCCGGCGCCGACGACGGCGTCGAACATCACGCCCTCGCTGAAGGCGAAGACCTGCCGGGCGTGCCGGACCGGGTCGGACGAGCCGGCGGCGGAGAGGATCGCGACCGCCGGCTCGCGGAAGCGCTCACCCAGCCGGTCGTAGATCCGGCGCAGCTCGGGACGTCGGGTGGCCTCCAGGGCCAGTTCGTAACGGGCGATCGTGCTGCCGCGGCCCACGGTCAGCTGCGCCCAGAGCGCCTGGGCGGTCATCTCGGCGAGGGCATCCAGATCGCCCGGCTCGGCAGCGCTGAGAACCGGCTGGAACACGGCCGCCTCCAGCTGGGTCAGCCGCGCGAGCGCCAGCTCCAGCAGCGCGGATCGGGTGCGGGCCAGGTTGGACGTCGAGCCGGGCGGCAGGCCCGCCGCCTCGTCCACCGCCCGGTGGGTCAGGCCGCGCATCCCGCGCTCCACCAGCAGGCCGATGGCGGTGTCGGCGACGAGTTCGGCACGTTGGGACTTCACCCCTCAATACTACATTTGTAGTTGGAATGCGGGCGCGATAGCATCGCACTACACATGTAGTGAGGGAGTGGCCATGTTCCGGGCAGTGGTGATCGGGGCGGGCATCGGCGGCCTGACGGCGGCGGTGGCCCTGCAACGGTGGGGCTGGGAGGTGACTCTGTTCGAGAGGGCGGCGTCCCTGGAGCCGGTCGGCTCCGGCCTCGCGGTCGCCGCCAACGCGCTCAAGGCGCTCGACACGATCGGGATCGGCGACGAGATCCGCGCTCTCTCGGCGATCCGCGGCGAGGGCGGCATCCGGCGGTCCGGCGGCGGGTGGCTGGTGCGGACCACCGAGGAGGCCGCCTCCGCCCGGTACGGCGACTCCGTGGTGCTGCTGCGCCGCGCGGATCTGGTCGACGCGCTCTCCTCCCGCCTCGCCCCCGGGACGCTCCGGCTGGACACCACGGTCACGGGCGTCGACCCGGAGACCGGCCGGGTGGCCTTCACGCGCCGGGAACCCTCAGGAAACGAGGGAGGCGCCGGAGAGACCAGCGGCGCCGACGGCGCCGGCGGTCCCGCCACCGGGGACGACGCGGCGGGGGCCGGCACGGAAGGGACGGAAGGGACGGTGAAGGCGCACCTGGTGGTGGCCGCCGACGGCATCCACTCCCCCACCCGGGCCGCGCTGTTCCCCCACCACCCCGGCCCGCGCTACGCCGGGATCACCAGCTGGCGGATGCTCATCCCCGGCGGTGGCGTCCCCGGCCAGACGTACGAGAGCTGGGGCCGCGGGAAAATCTTCGGGGTCATGCCACTGGCCGGGGACCTGGCCTACTGTTACGCCACCGACACCGTCCCTGCGGGCGGCGACCGGGGCGGCGACCAGCGGGCCGAGCTGCTGCGGCGGTTCGGCGACTGGCATGACCCGATCCCGGCGCTGCTCGCCGCCGTCGCGCCGGAGAACGTGCTGCGCAACGACGTCTACCACCTCGCGACCCCGCTGCCCGCGATGCACCGGGGCAAGGTCGCCCTGCTGGGCGACGCCGCGCACGCGATGACCCCCAACCTGGGGCAGGGCGCCTGCCAGGCCGTCGAGGACGCGGTGGTGCTGGCCCACACGACCACGATGGTCGTGTCCGCACCGACCGGCAGGTTCCCCGCGCACCCCGACGACACCGTACCGGCCGGGCTGGCCGCCTACACCGCCGCCCGCCTGGAACGGACCTCCCGGATCGTGGCCAGGTCCGCCGCGGTCTGCCGGGCCACCCGGTTGCGCGACCCGCTGACCGTGAGGCTGCGCGACACGCTGGTGACCCTCGGCTGGCGGCTCGCCTCGGCTCGGATGACCGCCGCCATGGACGAGGTCCTCGGCTGGACGCCCCCGGACGTCGTAGAGGGGGCCATCCGCGGCTGGACACCCCTGGACGAGCGGGAGGAACCCCCCGGCCGGACGCACCGGTCGACGTGACCTGGCCGCCTCCGCGCCCGGCGCGACGGCTACGGCGCGACGGGGGTCTTCGCCTGCTCCCGCATCTCGGCGGAGACGCCCTTGTCGGGAGCGAGGCGGGCCAGGGTGATCGTCCCCCAGATCAGCACGGCGGCGGCGAAGAGGGCGGGGATCACGTTCGACCAGCCGCTCGGCATCGCCTCGTCGAGCAGGAGCGCCCCGGCGAGGATCGAGGTGATCGGGTCGACCACCTGGACCGCGGCGTAGGCGATCCCGAAGTAACCCACCTCGTACGACTTCTGGAGCAGCACGACCGCCCAGATGAGCAGGATCGGGATGGCGAGCGAGAACCAGGTGAGCAGGTTGGCGAAGTCGCCCTTGAAGTTGCCGCCCACCACCCGGACGAAGGTGGACACGCTGGCCGTCACCGCCCCGGCGGCGACCGACAGCAGCAGCACCTTGGGCACGCCGGTCGCCTTCCGTCCGGCCAGGTGGGCCAGCAGCACGACCAGCCCGACGGTCCCGATGAAGCCGAACGCCTCCGGATTCGTCATGTGCGGGGTCACCGAGTGCATCGGCACCAGCAGGAGCAGGCCGAGCAGCCCGGCGGCGACCGCGATCGACCCGAAGAACTCGCCCCGGTGCGGGCGCCTGCCGTGCAGCAGCGCCGCCAGCGGCACGGCGAACACCAGGGTCAGCACGCTGATGGGCTGGATCGCGACCAGGGGCGCGAAGCTGAGGGCGACGGCGTGCAGGGAGGCACCGGTGAACCCGATGACGCCGCCCAGCCACCAGCGGGGCCGCCGCATCAGCTTGAGCGAGGCGCCCTCGGAGACCGCTTCAAACTGCTGGAGCGCGGCCCCCAGCGCGTAACCCAGCGCGCCGACCAGAGCGATCGAGACACCGATCCAGGTCATCACCACCTACCCGGGAGGATAGGTCGTCCGGTGAAAAGCGATTCTCGGGTCATTCCGCAAGCTTAGAGCGCCCGGCAGACGGGTAGGGACGTGCGCCCGTCCACGGGACGGACGCATGGCGGACCTCCGCCGACGTACGGCGGACCTCCGCCCGGCCGCCGGGGCCGCCTCCCGCCGTCCCGGCGGGTCGGAGGCGGCGGGAGGCGGTGAGGTGCGGCTCCGCGGAGGTCGGGGCCGAAGCCGGAGCCGAACCTGGAGCCGAGGCCGGAGCCGGAGTCAGTCCCGGGTCGGGCAGACGCAGAACAGGTGGCCCTCCGGGTCGGCGAGCACCACCCAGTTGCCCTCGCCGGGCTGGAAGGCGGGCTTGGTGGCCCCGAGTTCCAGGTAGTCCCGGACGGCCTCGTCGACGTCGGGGACGCGGACGTCGAGGTGGAACTGCTTGTCCGGGCCGGGCCAGTCGGCGGGCTTGCGGTCGAGGTTCTGCTGGAAGTAGATGCTCGTCGTGCCGTCGCCGATGCCGGCGTAGGTGTCCTCGGCGTACTGGACCTCGTAGCCGAAGACGGCCGCGTAGAACTCGGCCAGCCGGCGGGGCTCGGCACAGTCGATGTTCACGGCGATGAGTTTCGCGGTCATGGTCATGGCACGATCGTCCCGCCCATACCTGTCAGGTGCCGTCATGATTGCCGGACGCATGGCGCCCGGATAAGCGCTGGCCGCCGCGAGAGGCTGCCGACTAGGCTGGTGTCGTGCCTCGCATCATGATCGTTTCTCCGCCGCCCGCCCGCTAGCGGGCGGCTCCCTCTCCTGACGACCGGGTCCGAGCGGCCCGGTGGGTGGTCGCTGCCCGCATACGTGCGGCCTGACGACACCACTCAGCTGGAGAGAATTCATGACGCATGTCTCCGTGCGGCGGGGCCTGCTGTACGTATCGATCGCGGCGACCGCCTGGGGCACCGGCGGCGCCGCCGCGGCGCTGCTCCACCGGGCGGGCGGGCTCGGGCCCGTCGCCGCCTGCTTCTGGCGGTTCGCCATCGGGGCGGCCGCGCTCCTGCTCACCGCCCGCCTGCTCGGCCGGGGCCGGGCGCGACCGTTCACCGCGGGTCCGGTCACCGGACGGACCGCGGCCACGGGCGTGGCGATGGCCGTCTCCCAGGCGGCCTACTTCGCGTCGGTCTCCGCGTCGGGGCTGGCCGTGGCGACCGTGGTCACCATAGGCGCCGCGCCCGTCCTGGTGACCGCCGGAGCGCGGCTGCTGCTGGGCGAGCAACCGGGCGCGGCCGGGCTGGGCGCGGTGGCGGTCGCCCTGACCGGCCTGACGATGCTGACCCTCGGCGACGGGCCGGCGGCCTTCTCGGCGGCCGGCATCGGCTGGGCGCTGCTCTCGGCGGCGACCTACGCGGGCGTGACCCTGCTCAACCGGGCCTCCACCGGCGAACCGTACGGCACCGCCATGGGCGCCTTCGCCGTCGGCGGGATCTGCCTGCTGCCGGTCGCGCTGGCTCAGGGGCTGCTGCCCGCCGGTGACCTGCTCACGTCCTACGCGATCATCGTCTACCTGGGCACGGTCCCGACGGCCCTGGCCTACGGGATCTTCTTCGCGGGCCTCACCGCGGTACGCGCCACGACGGCCTCGGTGATCGCCCTCGTGGAGCCGGTCGGCGCGGCGGCCATCGGGGTGTTCCTGCTCGGCGAGCGGCTGACCCCGTCGGCCGTCGCCGGCGCGGTCCTGCTGCTCGGCGCGGTCGTTCTGCTCGCGCTGAAGGAGCGGGGGCGGATGACAGCCGGGGCGTGAACCGGCGGAGCGGCGGGACGCGGGCCCGCCCGGCGCGCCCGCGCCCGGACCGGCGGACGCGGCCCTGAGCGGGCGGGCGCGGGTGCGGGCGCCGTACCGGACACGGCGCGACCCGCCGCGCCGGAAGCGAGCACCGGCCCGCCGCGCCGGACGCGGGCACGGGTGCGCGCCCGCCCTCAGTCGAACAGGTCGGGCTCGGCGGCGACGATCTGGTCGTGGAGGGGCTGGAAGTTGATCCAGCCGACCAGGTCGTTGCCGATCTGGCCGTGGGTGAGCTTGGCGTTCTCGTGGCTGATGGGGACGGTCGGACCGGCGGCCTTGGCCAGGAGCTGGGCCTGGCACGAGCGCTCCATCGTGATGAACCACCAGGCGGCGGCGTCGACGCTGTCGCCGACGGTGAGCAGGCCGTGGTTGCGCAGGATGACGGCCTTGTGGGAGCCGAGGGCCTGGGCGATGCGGCGGCCCTCCTCGGTCTCCACGACCACGCCGGTGTAGTCGTCGAACAGGGCGTGGTCCTCGTAGAACGCGCAGGCGTCCTGGGTGAGCGGCTCCAGGAGGGTACCGAGCGACGACAGGGCCTTGCCGTACACCGAGTGGCTGTGCGCGGCGGCGACCACGTCCGGCCTGGCCTGGTGGACCATCGAGTGGATCGCGAACGCGGCCTGGTTGACGTGGTGGCGCCCCTCCACCACCTGACCGTCGTGGTTGACGAGGATCAGGTCGCTCACCTTGATGTGCTTGAAGGACATCCCGAACGGGTTCACCCAGAAGTGGTCGGTGTGCTCGGGGTCGCGGACGGTGATGTGGCCGGCCACGCCCTCCTCGAAGCCGAACCTGCCGAACAGCCGCAGGGCGGCGGTCAGGCGTTCCCGACGGTGGCGGCGCTCCTGCTCCACGGTCTCGAACTTCTGCGGCAGCCGGAAGGTGAGCTGGTCCGCGGGGACCGGCTGCAGGTCGGACAAGCTCATCGTGCCTCCAAGACAGTCGTCGTGGGTGCGCGGCGGGCCCCGTCCGGCACCCGGCCGACCTCCACGCCCCACTTGCCGGAATTAAGATCTACCTACTGTCCGGTAACACGATAATCGGTGGCGACCCGGCGGTACATCCCCTCCGGGGCCCGCGCGGGGCCGCGGAGCCGCCCGCCGTCCCGGAGACACCCCCACGCCCCACGACGGTCCCCGCCCGGCACCCGGCGGCACCGCCCGCCCCACCGCCCGCCCCACGGCACCGCGCCCGCCGCGGCCACCCCGCCCCCGCACCCGGCGGCACCGCACCCGCCGCGGCAGCCCCGCCCCGCGACATCCCGCACGCGTCCGGTCCTGTACGTCGCCGATCTTTGGACCACAATGTGCGCAGAGGTGGAACGGGAGCCCGGGGACGGGCGTTGGAGGGAACGTGGGCTCGATAACTCAACGCATCAGGCGGTTCCTCGAACGTCCTGGCTCCCTCGACCTGTCGGCGTTCAACCGGACCGTGGCGGAGGCCGGGGCCCGGGAGGAGCGGATCCGCGCGCTCGACGAGTTGCCCACGCCCTCGACCGACGACCTGGCCGAGTTCTGCGCGATCGCCCGGGAGGCGGCCCACCGCGCGCTGGGTCTGCGCCCGTACGACGTGCAGCTGGCCGGCACGCTGGCGATGCTGTCGGGCAACGTCGCGGAGATGGCCACCGGCGAGGGCAAGACCCTGTCCGGGGCGATGGCCGCCGCCGGGTACGCCCTGCAGGGCAAGCGCGTCCACGTGATCTCGGTCAACGACTACCTGGCCCGGCGCGACGCCGAGTGGATGGGCCCGCTGTACGAGGCGCTCGGCGTGTCGGTCGGCTGGATCGGCCAGACCTCCACGCCCGAGGAGCGCCGGGCGGCCTACGCCAAGGACGTGACGTACGGCTCGGTCAGCGAGATCGGCTTCGACGTGCTGCGCGACCGGCTCGCCACCGACGTGGCCGATCTCGTCGTGCCCGCACCGAGCGTGGCGCTGGTCGACGAGGCCGACTCGGTGCTGGTCGACGAGGCCCGGGTGCCGCTGGTGCTGGCCGGGGCGTCCGACCCGGGTGACGCGGTGCCGGAGATGGCGGCGCTGGTCCGGCAGCTGGTCAAGGGGTACCACTACGAGATCGACGACCAGGCGCGCAACGTCCACCTGACCGCCAAGGGCATCGACACCGTCGAGCAGGCGCTCGACGTCACCCTCTACGACAGCGCGGAGACGCTGACCGAGGTCAACCTCGCCCTGCACGCGCACGCTCTGCTGGCCAAGGACGTCGACTACATCGTCCGCGACGGCAGGGTGCACCTGATCAACCCGTCGCGGGGCCGGGTGGCGCTGCTGCAGCGCTGGCCGGACGGCCTGCAGGCGGCGGTGGAGGCCAAGGAGGCGCTGCCGGCGTCGGAGACCGGCGAGATCCTCGACTCGATCACCGTCCAGGGGCTGATCACCCGCTACCCCGAGAAGTGCGGCATGACCGGCACGGCGGTCGCGGTCGGCGACCAGCTGCGGGAGTTCTACGGCCTCAAGGTGGCCGTGATCCCGCCCAACCGGCCGTGCGTGCGCGTCGACGAGCCGGACCGGCTGTTCGAGTACCGGATGGAGAAGGACCTCGCGCTGGTCGAGGAGATCGTCGAGGTGCACGCCACCGGGCGGCCGATCCTGATCGGCACCCTCGACGTGGCCGAGTCCGAGCGCCTGGCGCTCACCCTGAGCGGCCGGGGGCTCGAGTGCGTGGTGCTCAACGCCAAGAACGACGCCGAGGAAGCGGAGATCATCTCCCGGGCCGGCGAGCGCGGCGCGCTCACGGTCTCCACCCAGATGGCCGGGCGCGGCACCGACATCCGCCTCGGCGAGGGCGTCGAAGAGCTCGGCGGGCTCTACGTCATCGGCTCCGGGCGGCACACCAGCAGCCGCCTGGACGACCAGCTCCGCGGGCGCGCCGGCCGGCAGGGCGACCCCGGCGGCTCGGTCTTCTTCGTCAGCGGCGAGGACGAGCTGATCGCCCACTACGTCGCCGACGAGTACGCCAAGGGCGTGCCCGAACGGTCCCTGGTGGGCCACGCCCAGCGGGTCGCCGAGGGCGTCAACATGGAGATCCACCGCAACACCTGGCGCTACACCCGCCTGCTGGAGCGCCAGCGCGGCCTGGTCCTGGAACGCCGCGACCGGGTCCTGCGCGACCGGGTGGCCGGTGACGCCCTCGCCGCGGCGGTGCCCGAGCGGTGGGCGGAGCTGGTGGACGACCTCGGCGAGGAGGCGCTGCGCGAGGCCGCCCGCCAGATCGTCCTGTTCCACCTCGACCGCTGCTGGGCCGAGCACCTGGCCTACCTGGCCGAGTTGAGGGAGGGCATCCACCTGCGCGCCCTCGGCCGGCTCAACCCGATCGACGAGTTCCACAAGGACGCCGTCCCCGCCTACGAGCGGCTGCTCGCCGAGATCGAGTCGCGCTCGGTCGAGACCTTCCGGACCGCCGCGGTCACCGCCGACGGCCTCGACCTCGAGGGCGCGGGCCTCAAGCGCCCCACCGCCACCTGGACGTACCTCGTCCAGGACAACCCCTTCGGCACCGAATGGGACCGCATCCTCAACCGCCTGACCACCAAACTCCGCCGCCGCTGACCGGACCCCGCACCGGTCCGGGGACGCGCTGACCGGGAGCGCGCGTGGACGGCCCGCCGGCCCCGGTGACCGGGGCCGTCACACCAGGCGGGTGACGGCCCCGGTGACCGGGTGGTGACCGGGGCCGTCACACCAGGCGGGTGATCCGCCGTACGTCATCCCGGCGACGCGCGGCGCCGGGGCCGGCCCGTGAGCGGCGTCGCGGACTCGCGGACTCGCGGCTCCGGAACGCGGCCAGGGCCGGCACCGTCTCCCTGGGACTTTCCGCCGTGAACGGACGGAAGAGCCCGAAGATGCAAGGGGGTGAGGTCTTTCGCCGTCGCATGTACGCCATCTTGATTTCAGGGCAGACATCACGACATTCGTTACATAGTAGGTAATGGTTTCGCCAAGGGGCGGCGGTTATCGTGGTACGCGTGACCACCACCAGCGCACCCCGACCGGTCGGCGAGCTCCTGCGCCAGTGGCGGGAACGCCGGCGGATGAGTCAGATGGATCTCGCGATCCAGGCCGACATCTCCACCCGGCATCTGAGCTTCGTGGAGACCGGCAGGTCGAAGCCGAGCAGGGAGATGATCCTGCATCTCGCCGAGGAGCTGGACCTCCCCCTCCGCGAGCGCAACCACCTGCTTCTCTCCGGCGGCTTCGCGCCGCTGTACTCGGAGACACCGCTCAGCTCCCCGCACATGGCGTCCGTGCGGGAGGCGCTGGGGCAGGTGCTGAGCGGGCACGAGCCGTACCCGGCGGTGGTCGTCGACCAGCGCTGGAACCTCGTCGACCGCAACTCCGCCACCGGCCTGCTCCTGCGCGGGGTCGCCCCGGAGCTCCTGGAGCCACCGGTCAACGTGCTCCGGCTCAGCCTGCACCCCAAGGGCATGGCGCAGCGGATCATCAACCTGGGCGAGTGGCGGGCCCACCTGCTGCACCGGCTCCGCCGCCAGATGAGCCTGACCGCCGACCCCGACCTGGCCTCGCTCTGGCACGAGCTGGAGGGCTACCCCTGCGACCAGCCCGAGCCCGAGATCGAGCGCCCGGGGCCGGGCGACATCGTCGTACCGCTCCGGATCCGCCGCGGCTACCGGGAACTCGCCTTCTTCAGCACGATGGCCACCTTCGGCACCCCGCTGGACATCACCGTGGCCGAGCTGGCCATCGAGGCCTACTTCCCGGCCAACCCGGAGACCGCCGCCTACCTGCAGCACCAGCACCACCCCGACTGACACCGCGCCCGCCCGGCAGGCCTCCGCCGGGACACCCGCCAGGACCAGGCGCGGTGATAATCTGCCCAAATCCCCCTTTTTGCGATCGCGGGACACGGGAGCACGGATGGGGGAATGGTTCGCGACGGAGATCGTGGCGACGGGCAAGCTCCGCCTGTTCTGCTTCTTCGTCTTCTTCATCGGCACGTTCGTCTTCATCCGGGTCAGCGTCCGCCTGATCCGCGCCGAGGTGAAGTGGTGGCCGGGAAACGTCACGTCCGGCGGAGTGCACATCCACCACGTCGTGTTCGGCGTGGTCTTCATGTGCGTGGGCGGCGTCAGCGGGCTGGCCGTGCAGAACGGCACCTCCGCCGCCGCCGGGTTGCTCGCCGGGCTCTTCGGCGCCGGGACCGCACTCGTGCTGGACGAGTTCGCGCTGGTGGTCCTGCTCGACGACGTCTACTGGAAGGAGCAGGGCCGTCTGTCGGTGGACGCCGTCTTCGTGGCCGCCGCGATGTGCGGGCTGGCGTTGCTGGGCGCGAGCCCGCTGGAGCTCGGCGATGTCCTCAACCCGGGGCCCGACGAGGATCTGCTGTCCACCGGGCAGATCGCGCTGGTGGTCGGCGTCAACCTGGCGCTGTCGGTGATCGCCCTGGGCAAGGGGAAGATCTGGACCGGCCTGATCGGGATCTACCTCACCCCGCTGGCGCTGGTCGGCGCGGTCCGGCTGGCCCGCCCCGGCTCCCCGTGGGCACGCCGCCGCTACAGGCCGGGCTCGTGGAGGCTGCGCAGGGCGGAGTGGCGGGAGCGGAAGATCCACCAGCCGATCGAGCGGTTCCTGGACGAGATCCAGAACCTGGTGGCCGGACGTCCGTCGCCGAAGTCCTGAACGGGCACGACAGCGCGCCCGTACGCCCGTGCACCCGAGGCGGGGTGCGGCACGCTCCCCATGCCACACCCCGCCGGCTCTGCCGGTATCAGCCGGACACGTCGACACCGTCCCGGGCCCGGGATCCGCCGGCGTCGGGAACGCCGGCTTCTGGCTCGGCGGCTCCGACCTCGGCGGCGCCGGGCCTCTTCGCCCGGGACGCCGCGACCCTCGCCAGGACGACGTCGAGCACGAGGAACGCGGCCAGCGAGACGCCGAGGAGCGGGAGGAAGACGCCCAGCGCGACCACCGCCGCGGCCAGGGGCAGGACCGCGGCGAGCGGCAGGCGCCGCAGGTTGCCGCGCCCGTACGGGGTGCCGAAGCCCCGGGTCGGGCGGCGCAGCCACCACATGCGGTAGCCCCACACGATGAGGCAGATCAGCCCGGTGGCCAGGGCGGCCAGGAGGACCTGGTTGGGCAGGCCGAACAGCAGGCCCATGTGCCCGTCGATGCCCCAGCGGGTCAGCTTGGCGGCGAGGGGGTAGTCGTCGAAGCGCAGCTCGGCGGTGACCTGACCGCTCACGGGGTCGACCGCCACCTGGTCGTTGCGCTGCGGCCAGAGGCGGTCCATCTCCTTGACGATATACAAGGCCCCGGGTTCGGCCGGCCAGACGATCTCCAGGGGCCCGGACAGCCCCTTGCCGGCCGCCGCCCGGACGACCTGATCGGCGTCGGCGGGGTGGGCGGCGCCGTGGCGCTCGTGGCCCCCGGCTCCGTGGGCGCCGTGGTCGCTCGCGGCCGAGGAGATCGACGGGGTGGACCAGTCGAGTGCCGACTGGAGCACGTCCACGTTCGCTCCGGCGTACTTCGACCAGGTCAGGCCGGTGGCCGAGAGGAAGAGCAGGCCGACCAGCGCCCACAGGCCGACCGAGCCGTGCCGGGAAAGGGTTCCGCGCAGGCCGCGGGCGCGGCGCTCGGGTGCGACGATGCGGCGCAGCCGCCGGCCCGCCCGGCGCCTGCGGGTCGTCCAGAGCACGACTCCGCCCAGTGCGACCGCCCAGAGCCAGCTTGCGGCCAGTTCGCTGTAGAGGCGTCCCGGCTCGCCCAGGTGCAGGTGCCGGTGGAACTGGGAGATCCACGTCCGCACGGGCAGGGCGCCGGAGCTGCCGTAGCTCTCCAGGACGCCCCGGACCTCGCCGGTGTAGGGGTCGACGAAGACCGCGAGCCGGGTGCTCTCCGCCAGGCCGGGCACGTCGAGCAGCACCCGGGTCGTCTGGCCGGGTTCGGCGGCGGGCCGCACGGCGCCGACCGTTCCCCCGGGGTGCGCGGCGGTCGCGGCGGTGACCTGCCGCGCCAGTGGCAACCGCTCCTGCCCGGCCGGGACGGGGACGGTCAGCTCGTGGGCGTGGACGACCTTCTCCAACTGGAAGGAGGCCGCGTACAGCAGGCCGGTCACCGCCGCCACCAGCAGGAAGGGGGCGACGAGGATCCCGGCGTAGAAGTGCAGGCGGAGCAGGAGCGCGCGCAGCGTCGCCCAGGTCGAGGGGGCGGCGGGCGTGGCGGGTCCGGTCTCGGGCCGGACGCCGACGTCGGACGTCATGGGTGGCTCTCCGTTCACGGGGAACGCGCACACCGACGGGTACGCGTCACCACGACAGGGGGTTCGGAGGCGGGCCGCCACGCGGACGGGACGGCGCCGATCCGCCCCGTCCCGGTACGGGCAGGGCGGGCAGCGGGCATGCCGGCACGGGCGGTCACGTGGGCCGGGCGTACGCGCCGCCGGTGGCGGCGGCACCCGGGGAACGTGGCGCGTGCGCCGGTCCCCGGCCGGCCGGAAACGAGCAGGCGGAGACGCGGGCGCGGCGGCCCGATCGGGTGAACTCAGCTGACGGAGAACGGGACCGGCGGACCACGCCGGGAGACGGCGGCGGCGAGGAGCCGGGTGACGAGCGGGACGCGGTCGTGGCGGCGGGCGGGGACGGCGGCCCGGCGGGCCGAGGCGGGGAGCCGCCACAGCAGCACGGTCAGGAACGAGGCGACGAGCAACCAGAGGAGCAGGGCCAGGCCCGACTCCCCGCGCTCCAGCCAGTACGCCGACAGCAGCGCCATCCCGACGTGCACCAGCAGCATGAACAGGCCGGCGGACAGGCCGCCCGCGTGCTGGTGCCCCTGGAGCGGCGGCGGCACCGCACCTGCGGAGAACCACAGGTGCAGACCGTACTGCGCGGCGAAACTCGCGCCCATCAGCACGCCGAACCCGCATCTGCGGCGAGCGAGGAGGAAGGCCCCCGCCGCCACGGGCGGGATCGCCCAGCTCAGGGTTTCCGGCTCCACCGGGGAGCCCCCGGCCAGCACGTGCATGGCCAACGAAGCCGTCACACACGCGACCGCGAACACGGCGGCGCGGAGAAGGCGAAGGACATGCATGGGGAAATGGTGACAGAAATCGATGGATCTGCCAGCCCCTTGATCTGTTCCGGGAGTGCGTATAAGTACCGGTCAAGCTCCCGCCGAAGACCGGTTGAGCACCCGCCTCGTCCAGTGGGCCGGCGATCCGGAACCGCTCCTGACGGCGTGCGGGCCCATCACCGGTAACGGTGCGGGCCCGTCACCCGTAACGGTGCGGGCCCGTCACCCGTAACGACGGACAGGGGCGGGGATCGATCCCCGCCCCTGTCCGTTCCCCTGATCTACTTGACGAGCTTGGCGATCTCCGGGTCGACCGCGTCGGCGACGGTGATCCTACGGTCGATGAGGCCGTTGGCGTGGAAGAGGTCGGCGGCGCGCTGCTGCTCGGCGACGAACTCCTCGGTGACCGGGTGGAGCCCGAAGGGACGCTTGCGCAGGGCGTTCTCCCAGTGGTCGACGTCACCGCCGTCGTCGGCCGCGAACAGCTCGGCCGCGGCGCGGTGGTTCTCCTGGATCCAGGCGTCGGACTCCTGCAGCGCGGCGACGATCGCGGCCAGCTGCTCCGGCTGCTTCTCGGCGAAGTCGCGGCGGGTGAACCAGAGCGAGCGGTGGCTGAACAGCCCGTCGGTGGCGACCAGCTCGCGGACCCGCGTGCGCTCCTCGACCTTGCTGAGCGCCGGGTACGAGCCGACCCAGGCGTCGACCTCGCCGCCGAGGAACAGCTCGGAGGCGTCCACCCCGGCGTCGACCGGCTCGATGTCCTTCCAGCTCAGGCCCACCCTGTCGAGGGCGAACAGCAGCAGCGTGGTCTGCCACGAGCCGTGCCCGAGCGCGACCTTCTTCCCCTTCAGCTCCTCAAGGGAGGTGATCGGCGAGTCGTCGCGCACGACCAGCCTGCCGTTCTCGTGCCGGGAGCCGGAGATCGCGACGTAGACGATGTCGTGCCCCTTGCCCTGGGCGGTCACCGGCGGCGTGGAGCCGGTGCCGATGAAGTCGTACCCGCCGTCGAAGAGGTGGTCGCCGTGGAGCGAGGGCAGCCCCTCGGTCGGCGCGGGCTTCGCCCCGGACGGCAGCGAGCGCAGGTCCACCCACTCGACGTCGGGGATCGCACGCTCCAGGATGCCCCGGTGGCGCAGCACCCACAGGGAGTTGTTGCTGGGAAAGTAGCCGACACGGACGCTCATGAGAGGGTTCCTTCCAGAAGAGGGGATTCGATGCGGAGGTCGTGGCCGCGCAGCAGCGGGAGCACCCGCTCGCCGACGCGGTAGGCCTCCTCCAGGTGCGGGACGCCCGCGAGGATGAAGGCGCCGACGCCGAGGCCGATGAGCTCGTCGAGCCGCTCCGCGACCTGCTCGTAGCTGCCGACCAGGCCGAACGCGGGCCCGCCGCGCAGCAGGTGGAAGCCGCCCCAGACGTTGGGGGTGACCTCCAGGTCCCGGTGACCGGTGATCGCCCCGGTGACGAACGACCGGCTGCGCTGCCAGCCGATGGAGTCGCCGGTGGCGTCGCGGAGGACGGACGGGTCGATGTTGTCCCAGCCGCGGCGGATCTCGTCCCAGGCCTCCTCCTCGGTCTCCCGGGCGAGCACGTCGATCCTGACGGCGAACTTGGGGTCGCGGCCGCCGACCGCCCGGACCTGGTCGAACTTCTCGGCCAGCGCGTGGAAGGGCTCCAGCCACGACAGGTAGTAGTCGGCGTGCCGGCCGGCCGCCTCGATCGCGGCCCTGGACGAGCCGGAGAAGTAGATCTCGGGGAACGGCTGCCCGGCCAGCGCCGGGGGCAGCCCGGCCCCCTCGACCCGGTAGAAGCGGCCGTCGAAGTCGAACGGCCCGCCGTGCCAGACGCCCTTGAGCACGTCGAGGAACTCCGAGGTGCGCGCGTAGCGGTCGTCGTGGTCGACCCGGTCGCCCCACCAGAGCTGGTCGGGCCCGCCGCCCCCGGAGATGATGTTGTAGACGACGCGCCCCCCGGTGGCCCGCTGCAGGCTCGCCGACATGCGGGCGGCCTGCACCGGGTGGAGGAACCCCGGCTGGAAGGCGATCATGAAGCGGTAGGTGGTCGTCTCCCTGGCCAGGGTCGCGGCGGCCGCCCACGGGTCGTCGGTGTTGGGGAACGACGGGAGCAGCCCGCCGACGAACCCGGAGATCTCCGAGGCGCGGGCGACGTCGCCCATGTGCTCGACGTAGCTGTAGCCGTCCCGCTCCCCGTCCCGGATGCCGGGCGCCAGGCTGCCGGGCGCCACCGGCGCCCACTCCCCGCGGCTGGCCACCCTGCGCCGGAGCGAGGGCTGGTCACCGTGCGTCCCGATCCGCCAGTAGATGTCAACGGACATGAGCCTTCTCCTTCGCCAGCAGCGGCAGCAGCCGCTCGCCCAGGCGGTAGGTCTCCTCGATGTACGGCGCCGCCTCCAGGAAGAAGACGCCGACACCCCGGTCGATGTAGTCGCGGATCCCGGCGGCGACGGTCTCGAACGACCCGACCAGTCCGGGCCCGTGCGCCCGCCCCGGTGAGGGGAACCCCCGCCACAGGCGGGTCCGCGGGTCGGGGTCCGGCAGCGTCCCGGCCGTTTCCCCGCCCGCCGTCCACAGGTGGCGGGCCGCCGCCCACGCCTCGTTCTCGTCGTCCCGGGCCAGGACGGGCAGCCGCAGCCCGTACGCGACCCCGGGCAGCGGCGCCGCCTCGATGTCGTCGTCGGGGTCGAAGACGTGCACGTCGGCGTGGCGGGCCGAGAGCGCGTACGCCTCCGGCGAGGTGCCCGACAGGTGGACCGCCGGGAACCGCCGCCCGGTGAGCGGCGACGCGAAACCGCCCGCGAGGACCTGGTAGAACCGTCCCTCGTACGTGTAGCCCTCCTCGGACCACACGCCCTTGGCGACGGTGAGGAACTCCTCGGCCCGCGCGTACCGGTCCGGTCCCTCCAGGAAGTCGCCCTGCGCGCGGGCCACGGCCGGGTCGAGGTCGACGTCGAGCCACCAGTCGAGGCGGTCGGCGGAGAAGCGCTGCAGGGAGGCGGAGACCTTGGCCGCGTAGACGGGCGTGGCGATACCGGGGTGGAACCCGGCCACCAGCCGCAGCCAGCGGCTCTGCCGCAGCAGTCCCGCCGCGACGACCAGCGACTCCTCCCCCTCCGGGTCGAACGGGGCGAACGCCCCGCCGAACCCCGCGATCTCCGCGGCCCGGCCAGCCTGGGCGAGGTGGTCGAACGGCCCGAACGCCCGCCGGAGGTCGGTGACGAACCCCGGGAAGTCCGGCCGGGGGCCGCGCCCGCCGTCTCCGCCGGCAGGCAGCGTGATCACGAACCTGGCCATCAGCGCGCCGCCTTCCCGGACGCCAGGGCCGGCTCTCCGGCGGCCCGCTCCCGGACGGCCCCGCCCTCGCGGCCCGCCGCGGCCTCGTGCTCCGCGCGTCCCTCTCCGGTCAGCGGTTCCGGCTCCCTGGCCGGCCCGGCGCCGGGGCCCTGGGCGGTTTCCCCCTCGCGGCCCGGCGCGGCCCCGCCCTCGGCCTCCGCGGCGAGCCTGGCGCGTGCCGTCGCGAGCGGCTCGTACGCCGCCCACGCCTCCACGTCGACGTCCGCCGCGAGGAAGCCGTGGAGCAGCAGGAAGTCCTTCTGGACCCGGAGCAGGTCCAGCCGCTCCCGGGACAGGTCGGGGTGGAGGTTCCGGTGGAAGTCTCCCCGGTAGGCGGCGGTGACCCCCTCCGCTCCGGAACGGGTCTCCGCGGCCAGGATGCCGCGGACGGCCTCCAGGTTGCCCGCCGCCCAGTCTGCGGCGCGCAGCGTCCGGGTGAGGAAGGCGACCACGAGGTCCGGGTGCTCGGTGAGCAGGTCCTCGTGCACGGTGATCGGCCGTGGGGTGCCGTTGTTGACCCGGGTACGGCGGTCGGGGTGCGCGTCCAGGTCGACCGCGACGACGGCGCCGATCTCCCGGGCCTGCTCGGCGGAGCGGGCCCCCTTGACGTAGACCGCGTCGACCGCGCCGTCCGCGAGCTCCCTGAGCCCCGGCCAGGTGTGCGCCCGGCCGGTCGCGTCCCGCCCGACGCCGGGCTCGGGCTGGTCCACCTCGACGAAGGTCACGTCGTCGACGGTGAGCCCGGCCTGCGAGAGCGCCCCCTTGATCCCGTGCAGGGCCATCGCCCGGGGGAAGCTCCTGGCCCGCGTCCCCGCCCAGCGCGGCAGGGCGACCCGCGCGCCGCGCAGCCCGGCCGCGCCGGTGACGCCCGACTCCGGGCGGACCAGGATCGACTGCCACTCCTCGATCCAGGTGAGCCCGATCAGCCGGGTCCGCGCGCCCTCCGAGCGCGCGACCAGCGCGGGAACGTTTCCGCCCTCGCGGAACAGTCCCAGCAGCCGGTGGTCGAAATGGTGCTCGGCCAGTTCGGGGCCGGCGTCCTGGAGGACCCCGACCTCGCCGAACTCCTCGTCCAGCCAGCCCAGGTTGTAGGCCAGGCCGCTGGCGGTGGGCACCGGGCAGCGGGTGAACCAGATCTTCTCAACGGTGGACGACACGTGACTCCTCGTCAGTGCTCTTCGGTGTTCGCCAGTGCTTCTCACTGCTTTTCACTGCTTGTGGGGTTCTTCGGCGCTCGCCGGTGCTGTTCGGCGCTCGCCGGCGCTGTTCGGTGCTCGCCGGCGCTGTTCGGTGCTCGCCGGTGCTGTTCAGTGGGCCCCGGCGGCGACGCCGAGGTGTGACAGGAACAGGCGCCGGTGGGCGATGAAGGCGGGATCGCCGCGGTCACGCGGGTGCGGGAGGTCGATCCGCTGCTCGACGGCGAAGGAGCCCTCCCGCAGCACCGCGATCCGGTCGGCCAGCCGCACGGCCTCGTCCACGTCGTGCGTGACGAGCACGACGGCGGGGCGGTGCCGCGCGCACAGTTCGGCGACCAGTTCCTGCATCTGCAGCCGGGTCAGCGCGTCGAGCGCGGCGAACGGCTCGTCGAGCAGGAGCAGCTCGGGGTCGCGGACGAGCGCCCTGGCCAGGGCGACCCGCTGCGCCTCGCCGCCGGAGAGCGTGGCCGGCCACGCCCTGTCGTACCCCTCCAGCCCGACCTCGGCCAGCGCGGCGAGACCCGCGGGCCTGGAGCTCCGGGGCAGCCCGAGGGTGACGTTGGCGAGCACCCTGCGTGCCTGGACCAGGCGCGGCTCCTGGTAGACGGTGGTACGGCGCGGCGGGGCGAGGACGGTGCCCGCGTCGGGCAGTTCGAGGCCGGCGAGGATCCGCAGCAGGGTCGTCTTGCCGGTGCCGCTCGGCCCGAGCAGGACGAAGAACTCCCCGCGCCCGATCTCCAGGTCGATCCCGTCCAGTACGGTCTTGGCCCCGAACGCCTTGCGCAGCCCCTTGATCCGCACCGCGCTCATCGGGCGGCCACCTGTCCGCGCCACGGCATGGCCAGCCGCTCCACGCCCCGGATCAGCAGGTCGATCACCAGCCCGAGCACCGCGTAGATCAGGATGCACAGGACCATGTAGTCGCTGCGGTAGTACTGCTGGGCGAGGGTGACGAGATAGCCGATGCCCTCGGTGGCACCGATCTGCTCGGCGGCGATCAGGCCGGTGAGCGAGACCGACAGGCAGATGCGCAGCGCCATCAGGATGTTCGGCAGCGCCGTCGGGATGATCACCCCGACGGCCAGCCGCACGCCGCCGAGCCCGAACCCCCGGGCCGCCTCGACCGTCTTGCGGTCCACGCCGCGGACGCCGAGGTAGGAGTACGCGTACATCGGGCCGGCGGCGGCGACCGCGATCAGCACGACCTTGAACGTCTCCTCCACCCCGAACCAGGAGATGAACAGCGGCACCAGCGCCAGGAACGGCACGGCCCGCTTCATCTGCATGGTCGGGTCGATGAGCTCCTCGCCGAGAGCCGAGAGCCCGGCCACCACCCCGAGCAGCAGCCCGATCCCGCCACCGGCCAGCACCCCGAGCCCGGCCCGGTGCGCCGACGCCAGCAGGTAGTCGCCGAGCTGCCCGGTGGCGACCAGCTCGCCGAGGGCCCCGGCCACCGCGCCGGGCCCGGCGAGCACGTCGGGGGGGATGGCCCCGCTGCTCGTGCCGTACCACCACGAAACGAGCAGGAGCAGCGGGACCAGGATCCGGACGGCCGCGGAGACGGCCGGGCGGCGGCGCCGGGCCCCCAGGTAGCGGGGCGTCTCCAGTGCCCCGGGCGGCGCCGGCATCTCGGCCGCCGGTGCCGGCACCGGCGGCGTCGCGGTGGAGGGGTGCGGGGTCTCCGGCGTGGCAGGGGGTCGCGGCACGGCTTCTGCGACCTTCTCCATCGTCATGACGCGGGCTTCAGCTCGAAGATGACGTCACGCGGGTCCACCTTCACCGAGGCGGGCAGCACGCCGTACTTCTGGAAGACGCCCGCCACGTCGGTCACGAACGTCCCGTCGGCGGCGGTGGCCGGGCGTGGCACGTTGGCGTACCTCGCCTTGGCGATCTCCTCGGCCAGTCTCGGCCCGGAGACGGCCGTGGGGCCCTGGGTGAGGAAGACGTTCTGGAACTTCTCGGGATTCTTCCTCGCCTCGGCGGTGAGCTCCTGCAGGACCTCCAGGTAGACGCGGACCACCTCGGGGTGCCTGTCCAGCAGTTCGGTCCGGGCGGCCTGCATCGTCAGGTCCTGGTCCTTCAGGTCACGGCCGTTGACGATGACCCTCGCCCCCTTGGCCACCGCCTCCGGGTACGCCCTGACGATCGCCCACCAGGCGTCGACCTTGCCGGTGGCGAAGGCCGCGGCGCCCTGGTCGGGGTTGAGGTAGACCCGCTTGACCTGGTCCGCGGGGACGCCGGCCTCCTGGAGCGCGAGCAGCAGCAGGTACTCGCCCCGCCCGCCCTTGTTCACCGCGACCTGCTTGCCGGCGAGGTCCTTGACGCTCTTGATCGGGCTGTCGGGCCTGACGACGAGGCCGTCGGTCTCGGGGGCCGCCGGGTCGGTCACCCGGTCGGTGAAGGAGAAGATCTTGATGTCCTTGCCGTTGGCCAGGTAGCCGAGGACGGGCGAGATGGCGCCCTCCAGCACGTTCACCGACCCGGAGCGGACCGCGTCGATCGTGGCGGTGAACGAGGCGTACGTCCCGCCCCACTCGACCTTGGCCCCGACCTCGGCCAGGCGCTTCTCCAGGATTCCCTCCTTCTTCGCCACCGCCAGCGGCCCCGCGTTTCCCGGGTCCTTGAGCTTGAGCACGGCCCCGCCGTCCCCGCTCCCCGCCGCCGCCACGGCCTTCCCGGTCTCGGTGCCCCCGCACGCGGCGGTGAGCGCGGCCAGCGAGAGCGCCGCGGCCACGACCGCGGCGCGCGTCCGTCGACTCCGTTGACGAGATGTCCACATGGTGAATCGGCCCCTTTGAAGCTTGAGAAGGTGGGGAAACGCGCACGCGGCGGGGCGGCGCCGGCGACGTCGGCGGCGCACGCGGTCACGCGGCGAGACGCGGAAGAGGAATCCGGGAAGGAAGGAGGGGATCGGAGAGGGGCGACGCCGGGGAAGGGCGACGCAGGAGGGAACGATGACTCGGCGCGGTCGCGACGAGACGCCCTCACGGACAGAGGCTGCCGTCCAGGCGCATGTAGTCGACGACCCGCCGGAGGGTCAGGGGAGCATGCGGCACATTCCCTATATTTCAGGTAGGTTTAGGTCAAGTCAAGCCCGTTTCGCGGGCTGATACCGGGAAAGCACCGAATGCCGGCTGACACTGGGCTCGTGGCACCTCAGGGGGTACAAAGGTCACCATGAAACGGCATGCGGCGCGAACGGAGAGATCTTGACGCCCTCCCCCGACGGTCTGCCTGACTACCGCGACCGCGTGCGAGGCTGCCTGCTGGGCGGCGCGCTCGGCGACGCGCTGGGCGCCCCGGTCGAGTTCGAGTCGATCGGCCAGATACGCAGGCAGTACGGCCCCGAAGGGCTGACCGATCTCGCCCCCGACTGGCGCGGCACGGTCGGTCTGATCACCGACGACACGCAGATGACCCTGTTCACCGTGGAGGGCCTGCTCCGCGGCGGTGACGTGGCCGCCGTCCACCACGCCTACCTGCGCTGGCTGGACACCCAGCAGCACGCCTCCCCCCTCATAGCGAACGGCGGCTTCCGCACCGGCCGGCTCCGCGAGCAGAAATGGCTCTACTCCAGGCGGGCCCCCGGCAACGCCTGCCTGTCCGGCCTGCGCCGCCGCCAGGCCCCCGCCCCCGCCCCGCCCGGTCTCCCCGGCCCGGTCAACCCCGACTCCAAGGGCTGCGGAACGGTCATGCGCTCGGCTCCCTTCGGCCTGCGCGCGCCGGACCCCCGCCACGCCTTCGACCTGGCCGCCGCGTGCGCCCAGCTCACCCACGGCCACCCCACCGGCGCCCTCGCCGCCGGTGCCCTCGCCGCCCTCGTCCACTTCCTGGTGGAAGGCGACCCGCTCACGAAGGCCGTACGGAGATCGGCGGACCTGCTGGCGACCTACCCCTCGCACGAGGAGACCGCGCGAGCCGTGGAGGCCGCCGTGTCCCTCGCGGCGGAGGGCGCCCCGTCCCCGGAGAAGGTCGAGTCCCTCGGCGGCGCCTGGGTCGCCGAGGAGGCCCTCGCCATCGCGGTCTACTGCGCCCTCACGCACCCGGAACCGGACGGGTTCCGGGCGGCCCTGCTGCTCGCCGTCAACCACTCCGGCGACAGCGACTCCACCGGCGCCGTCTGCGGCAACCTCCTGGGGGCACTGCACGGGGAGGCGGCGCTGCCGCGCGAGTGGCTGAGACATCTGGAGGGCCGCGAGGCCATCAGGGAACTCGCCGACGACTTCGCGACCCAGCCGGTCGAGGACCACGAGGTCACCGGCGCGTGGCTGGAGAAATACCCCCGAGACTGACCCGCACGGTCACCCCGCGGCCGGCCTGCACCGTCGCCCCCCGCAGTCGGCCCCCGTGGTACCCCCGCGGTCACCCCGCGCAGCCCACCCTCGCGACCCCGGACCGCGCGCCCCGGACCGACCCCCGCGGTCACCCCGCGCGGCCCCGGACCGAACGCCCGGGACCGAGCGCCCGGGGGCAGGTGCCGCTTCCGGACGCCCGGCCCGGGTAGGCATGAGAAATGGGGGAAATCATCATCAGTCGGGTGTACGACGCGGAACCCGCCAAGGGGGCGGTGTTCCTCGTCGACGGGATGTGGCCGCGAGGCGTCCGCAAGGACGACCTCGAACTCGACGGGTGGGTACGCGACGTCGCACCCTCGGCGGACCTCCGGCGCTGGTTCGGCCATCGCCCGGAGCGTTTCGCGGAGTTCCGCACCCGCTACCGGCGGGAACTGGACGGAAACCCGGACGCCGCGCGCCCGCTGCTGGACGCCGCACGCCGGGGACCGATCACCCTTCTCTACGCGGCGAAGGACACCGAGCACAACAACGCCGTGGTCCTGAAGGACTACCTGCGGGACCGCCTCGCGGCGTCCGCCTGACACGGCTCCCCGCCGACGTCCGTTTTACCGGCCCGTGGGGCCTCCGTCGTTGACCCCGCCCGCCGGCATGGCAAGGATCGGGGGACACGGACCACGGAGGTGTTACCCATGGCGAAAGTGCTGATCATCACCGGTGACGCGGCGGAGGACCTGGAGGTGATGTACCCCTACCAGCGGCTGCTGGAGGAGGGGTACGAGGTCGACATCGCCGCGCCGAGCGCCAAGAAGCTCCAGTTCGTGGTCCACGACTTCGTCGAGGGCTTCGACACCTACACCGAGAAGCCCGGACACACCTGGGCGGCCGACGTCGCGTTCTCGGAGGTGGACCCGGGGCAGTACGCGGCGCTGGTCGTGCCCGGCGGGAGGGCGCCCGAGTACATCCGCAACGACCGCCACTGCCAGGAGATCGTCAGGCACTTCGCGGAGAGCGGCAAGCCGATCGCGGCGCTGTGCCACGGGCCGCTCGTGCTGGCCGCGGCGGGGGTGCTGAAGGGACGGGAGAGCAGCGCCTACCCGGCCTGCGCCCCGGACGTCGAGCAGGCGGGCGCGACCTGGGTCGACAGCGAGGCCCACGTGGACGGGAACCTCGTGACCGGGCGGGCCTGGCCCGACCACCCGGCGTGGATGCGCGAGTTCATGAAGGTCCTCCGTACCGCGACCGGCTGAGAGCCGGGTCGCGACCGGCGGGGAGCCAGGGCCCGCCGCTCGGCACCGTCGAAGCGACGGCCGCCGAGGCAAAGGCCCGCCTGCGGGCCCTGGCCACCGCCTCCGGTGAGGCGGGCACCGGCTGCGGGCTCGAACACCGGATCGTCGACGAGAACGGCCGCGCGTTCGAAGAGCGTGCGGCACCCTGCCCCGAACCTCCGTTCCAGTGATCTCCAAGTTGTTTCCCGGCACCTGCCGTGAGACTCGTCATCGGTTCTCACCCCGAAGCGGTGTCAGGAGATCACGGGCATGGACAACGCCGGATACGAAGCCCTCATGGCCGAGTACGCAGAGATCGAGGAGCGGCTGTACACCCGTGCCGTCCTGCGGGACTACCGGCTGGGCCACAGGCTGCGCAGGCAGTTGGAGGCCATGGAGGCGGTCGTCGTCGACGGCTCGCCGGGCGGCTGGGACCCCTACGACCCGTACGACGTCATGATCCGGGTCGAGGCCCTGCGGAACGCGAGCGGCGAGCCGCCCGTCTGGCCGGATCCCTGGGACATCATGAGGCTCTGCCGCCACCACGCCGACCGGTTCGGCTGGAAGACCGTGCCGCTCAACGCGGATTCGGCCCTGACGGTCCTGGCGGTGCGGGCGGGTGAGAGCGGCCCGGGGCCCTGGTCGGTGTTCAAGCGGCTGAGCGGTGTCCACGAGTTCCTCGGCGCCCACGGCGTGCCCGAGGGGGAGGCCGTCCGCTTCGAGATACGGGTCTGGCCCGACGACCACGGCCCCGCGGAACTGCCCGGCCCGCCGGAGGACTGGCGGGAAGACGTCTACCACCGGCAGGGCCCCTCGTGCTCTGGTGGTCCGACCGCGGCGGTCAGGATCACCCACATCCCCTCCGGACGGTGGGTGCGCGGGAACGACTACAGCAAGGAGGCGAATGTCTCCGTCGTCCACGCCGACGCGCGGCGGCTGATGCGGGCCTGGTTGCTCACCGACCGCATCGGCCCGGACGAGCCCGCCCACCGGTTCGTCCGGCCGCCCGCCGAGCCGATCAGCCGCAACATCTGGCGGAGCTGGTCGCCGCCCGACGTCGAGGCGATGATGACGGGCGGGACCTCGGAGGAATACCGGGCGGCCGTTTCGGCCATCTCGGCCGGCGAGCCCGGGAGCGTGGCACGGGATCTGGCGACCGGCACCGGTCCGGACCAGGCCGGGTGACCCGGACCCGAACGGGGGACCCGAGCCCGATCGGATGCCCCGGGTCCACACCCGCGATCCGGACCCGCGCAGGCGACCCGAGCCCGCACGGGTGATCTGAGCCCGCACGGCGACCCGAGCCCGCACGGGTGATCTGAGCCCGCACGGCGACCCGAGCCCGTACCGGCCGCCGGGATCCGGAGCGATCCGGCAGTCCCGGAGGTGGCCTCCGCCGCGATCCGTGACCGCACCGCGCGCTTCGCGTCCTCACCTGGTCATGCCCTCCGACGTGACCCGCCACCCGAGTACGGGAAGCCGCCACCTCCGAGGTGACCTGCGCCACAGCCCGCCGTGCCGCCGGATCGGCGGGCCCACCGCCCTCTACCTCGTCCGTTGACATGTGCGCCGTATGTCGAAATGATCACGCGTCTCGAAGGCATGAATCGGTCCATCCGGATCGCCGAATGACGCTCAGCACTATCAGGGAGAGGTTGTTGATTGTCCGTGACGGACGAGGAGCTTGTCGGCGAGCTTCGCGAGCTTGCCGATCACCCCCATCTGGCGGCCCGCCGAGACCAGCTGCATGACCTCGCAGACGCGATCACCGACCCGGAGGGGGCCGAACGCTGGTGTGAAGTCGACCTGTTCGCCGCCTTCTCCCCCGACGACACCATCCTCGTGGACGGTGAACCGGCGGAGACCACGGTTCCATCGAGGAAAACCGGACGGCGCCGCGGGTTCAGCGCCGCCATCGGTCCCGCCCTCGTCTTCGTACCGATCTTCATCACCTGGCTCGGGCTGATGATGGCCACCGGCGCCTACGGCGAGGTCCTCGACGCCGGCGGGCTGGACGCCGCTCGGCGGCCCTTCCTGGAGATGTGGCAGCAGGGCTTCGACGGCAGGCTGCCCGGGTTCTTCAAGTTCGACAACATCGCGCTCTGCACCCTCGCGGCCATCTTCTGCCTCATCCTCTGGACCGTGTTCGAGAACATCGCGCGGAACACCCGCGAGGACGCCTCGGAGCGGGCGCTCTCAACCCTCCGCGTCCGGCTCCGCGGGGCATTGACCCAGGCGAGTCTCGTGCTCGGCCAGGTCCGGCTCTCTACCCCGGCACGGTTCGGGGCTGAACTCACCAGGACGGCGGCGGACATCGCCTTCGTCGGCACCACCGCGCGCAAGGTGCACGCCGAACTGGTCGAGGTGCTCACCCTGACCCTGGAGGCCACCCGGAAGGCCACGGACGCGCTGACCGGCAGCGCGATCGACGTGCGCGACGCCGTCGAACTCCTGGGCGGGCATCTGGCGGCCATCAACAACACCTGTGACGACCTCACCGCGGCGGTGGCGCGGGCCACGACCGTGATCGACACCGCCGGATCCGCAACCGGTCAGGCCGTCACCAGCGTGGGGAACCAGCTCTCGACGACCATCTCCCAGACCACCCTCGACATGCGGCGCGCGTTCAACGACGAGCTCGTCCGATCCGTGAGGTCGGTCCAGGGCACCGTCTCCGGCCTGAACATCGGGATCGGCAAGCTGGTCGACGCGACGGAGGGCATCAGCCACGCCGTCGACCGCGCGACCGTCTCGATCGACTCGGTCGGCACGTCGACGGAGAAAGCCGTCGACCTTCTCGGCGCCCGGGTCACCGACACCCTCACCGGCGCGGCCAAGGAGTTCCACCGGACCTTCGGGAACACCGGTACGGAGATCCGGGACGCCCTCGAAGGCTGGTCGGTCACCACCGGGGCCTACGTCTCCCGGATCGAACTCGCCTCCGACGTCTCGGGCAGAACGGCCTCCCTCCTGGAGGAGACCCGGGAGGCGCTCGACCGGCTCCCCGTCGTCCTCGCGGACGTTCTGTCCGGCCTGCCGGTGAAGGTGAAGGAACTCACCGGCGGCGAGGTCGCCGATCTGAGGCGGGCGATCACCCGGTTGCAGCTCGCGGTGGACCGCGCGGCCGATGCCCTCGGAACCGCCGTCCCCGGCGAAGGGCCCGGCGGCGGTTCCGGCCGGGGTGCCGGCAGGGATTCCGGCGACGAAACCGGTGACGGCCCGGACCGCCACCAGAGGACCCCGCGGTGACCACCCGCCGGAGGACCTCCACCCTGACCCTGCTGGCCGGCTGGCTCTTCGCCGACCTGCTGCTCGGGCTCACGATCGTCATGCTGGGAGCGCAGGCACCGCCTCCCTCACCCGTCCGGTCCCTGGCGGACGGCGCCCATCCTCTGCCGGGTGCCTCCCCGTCCCCCTCTGACGCGGCCCATCCTCTGCCGGGCGCCTCCCCGTCCCCGTCTGACTCCAGTCGGCCCCTGACGGGGGCCACCGAGCCCCCGTCCGACTCCGGCCGGCTCCCGGCGGAAGAGAACCCCGCTTCGGAAGAAGACCTCGCGGGGAGCCCCGCGGCGGAGGAAACCCCCCTGGTGGAAGAGAGCCCCGCCCCGAAAAAGAGTCCCGGCCCCACCCGGTCTGCTCCTTCACCATCCGCGTCCCCCTGCATCGGCCGCGTCGCAGGCGTCCGGGCGAAGCCGATCACGCTCTCCTTCCGGGTCACTCCCGGTGCCGGTGACGCCGTACTGGCCGCGCAGATCCGGCAGGAGCTGCGCAAGCACCGGGACCGGCTGGCGGGACGGCACGCCGGCATGGTCCTGACCTTCGGCGCCGACGGCGGCACCGGGAACGGTGTTCGCCTGGCCACCCGGGTCAACACGGTCATACGCGAGGCGTACCCGCGCATTTTCGGGACGGCCGTGACCCGGAACTTCCACGACCTCGCCGCGCCGAGCGGGTCGATCTCCATGGAGATCTACTTCATGACCTACGGCTGCTCCCCCGCGTCCGGAAACCCGGGATCGCCTGGCAAGTAAGCGGGCGCTCCCCTTCTCCTCCGGGCCGGTACCCCTCTTTGCCCAGGGCCGGTGACCACGCCGCCCTGGCGTCCATCGCGTCCCCGGCGGTGACGCCTTCCCACCGGGGACACCCTCACCATCGGGGACGCCCTCACCGCCGGGGGAAGCCGTCCGGCGACGCGGTCGAACGACCGCTGATCGACGGGGTCCGAGGCGACATGGTCAAGGCGTGGCCAGGACGTGGCCAGGGGTGGATCTCCGGTGTCCTCCGGCCGGTCGCGGCTCGGCAGCGGTCCGTCCCCACGGCGGCGGCACAGCGGTGGCACAGCCGTGGCACAGCGGCACCGCGCCGCCGCCCCGGTGAAGGTTTCCGGTCACCGCACTAACGAAGCTCAAGTGGCCGCACAAGCAATCCTTAAGCGATCTACAAAGGTAGACATATACCTTCGCAGTCGAATTTATCGACTCTGCGCCCCTGAGCGGAACATACCGGAAGAGAATGTCGACGTCGAGTCCCCTGCCATCATTTCCGTTGCCACGGCAGGTGAAACGCTCCACCCTCGTCCGGCAGGAACACGCCGCGCCTCCGGCATTCACGCGAGTGCCGGACGCAGCCACTTCCGCGCGATCCGGAAAAATCAGGGGCAATGAAAGGAGGGCACCCGTGGACGAGGTCTTCGAGACGGATTCCGCGATAGCGGGATACCTCGAAAGAGTTTCCATGCACCAGGAGATAAGCGCGCTGCGGGCTTCGGCTCTGGAACTGCTGTCCGTCGCCCCGGGCGAGCGCGCGTTGGACGCCGGGTGCGGACTCGGCGACATGGCGAGGCGGTTCGCCGGCCTGGTGGGACCGGACGGGTCGGTGATCGCCGTCGACGTGAATCCCGCGATGACAGCCGCGGCCCAGAAGATTCATGTCACCGATCCGGAAGCCGCAACGGTGACCTATCGTGTCGAAGACATCTGCTCCGTCGAATACCCGCAGGCGTTCGACGTGGTGTGGTGCGAGCGGGTCATGCAACATGTCCCCGATCCGGACTCCGCCGTCCAGAACATGGCGCGCATGCTCTCCCCCGGAGGACGCGCATGCGTCGTCGACGTGGACTGGGAAGCGTTCGTGGTCGACGGAACGGACGAGGCCATGACGGCGCGCGTCCTGGACGCTTTCCGGGCGAAGCTTCCTCAGCCGGCCGTCGGCCGCACGCTGCGCCGCCGGCTCGTGCGAGCGGGGTTGGTCGACCCCGTGGTACGAACGGTCCATCCCGTGCTGACAAGCCTGGCGGAGGCGGCGGCCGTCATCCCCGTCCTCGACAGGCGAGTGTCGAATTCCGTCCCGGAAGCCGATCGGACCGCGTGGTTCGACTCACTGGAGGAGGCCGACGCGCGGGGAGAGTTCATGATGGCCCTGCCGATCTACATGGCTTTCGCGAGAAAACCGTAGCCCCACCGGCGCCCCGCCCCCCGGGGTTCGCTCCGGACCGCACGGCCTCCGGGCGCGGGCCGGGGATGGCCCCGTCGGCCACGAGCCGGCGCCCCCGACGCGGAGCGGCCACGAGCGGACGAGGCAGGCGCCGCGCACCCGGAAACGGCGCACACCGATGAATCGACCCGTCGGCTCCAGGACCGCTCACGACATCCGGGCGCGGGAGACCGCCCCGACGGTTTCGACGGCCGACGACCGACCGCAGGAGAGAAGAATGTTGCGAAGCGCAGGCGACGACCATGACGCATGGAATCACGATCACCCGGCGAGTGATATATCCGACGAGCAAGGCGGCTCTCGCATGAGAGAGAGTTCGCCGCTGGAAAGCATAAAAATCGAGGTCTATCCGATATCCGATCCTCCCGAGTCGTTCGGCAACGAGCCGTGGCAACGAGAGGTCAGAGCGTTCCGCGGCGAGATGATATACGACAACGGCCGCCTTCCCCAGTTCCGCCTTGAGAACGGAGAATTCAGCGACGCCGACGAACACGACTGCCACGCGTACCACATCCTGGGCCGGCTCCGGTCGACGGGAAAACTCATCGCGTCGGCAAGGCTGGCTCCGGTCGAACTCCTGAGTCCCAGCCGGGTGATGGCGATGGACGAGGCGGTCGCGATGCGGCTTCTGAGATCTGAAGGACTCCGCCGGTCCGACGTCCTCGAAGGCGCGCGATGGATCGTCGATCCTCGGCATCGCGGCCGGAGCATCGGGAAACTGCTCGTCGTGACAGGCAATGTCCTGGCACGGCATCTGCGCAGGAAAATGATCTGGGTAGGGGCCATCACCGCCGCCGGGCAGGACGCGACCCTGCGTCGTTTCGGTTTCCGCGAGGCTTCGCCGGAGGAGCACGTCCTGCCCGGGGTGGGTGACCTGGTCAGACTGCTGGCCTGCCGGCCGGAGGAACTGCTCCGGCACCATCCCGTGCTCACCGCGCAGATCACGCCGATCGTGACCGACGCGCTCGCCCGGGTTCGCCTCCCCGGCCGCCCTCAGGGCGAGGACGCTCCCGCCGGGACCTTCAGCCCTCAGGGCGAGGACGCCCCCGCCGGGGCCTCCGGCTCCCAAGGCGGAGGTGTGAGCAAGGCGCTCACTGACAACACGTCCGTATTCCAGGAATGAACCGGCCGTAAATACGGAAATCACATGGACGGCAACCGCGATGACGCTGATTTCGCGCTGCCGTCCGATCCGTCATTGACACCGCCGCCGGGTTTCCCTAACTTTCAGGTGTTCTCGTATGTAGAAGCATTCACATATGTGAAATTGGAGTGTGACCATGTCGCCCCAGAGTCCGTTGTTAGGCCGGCGTCAGGTGCTGGCCGGAGCCGCGGCCACGGCCCTCGGCTTCGCGCTCGTCCCGGCCACCGAAGCGGCGGCCGGGACCGCCGGGCGGCACCCGTTCGGGCGGTACGGATCGCCACTCCGCAGGCTGAACGAGCGCACGCTGTACGTCGACGCCCAGGGCCGGGGCGACCACACCACCGTCCAGGCGGCCGTCAACGCGACGCCGGACGCCCCCGGGCAGGGCTGGACCCTGGTGATCGCGGCCGGGACCTACCGCGAGACGGTCCTGGTGCCCCAGGCCAAGACCGGCCTGACCTTCGCCGGCGCCACCGGCGACGCCCGCGACGTCGTCATCGTCTTCGACAACGCCGCCGGGACGCCCAAGCCCGGCGGCGGCACGTACGGCACGAGCGGCAGCGCCACCACCACGCTCCAGGCCGACGGGTTCACGGCGTTCCACGTGACCTTCGCCAACGACTGGCTGCGCGCCGACCACCCGGAGATCACCGCGACGCAGGCCGTCGCCGTGAAGGTCATGGGCGACCGCTCCTCCTTCCTGGCCTGCCGCTTCCTCGGCCACCAGGACACGCTGTACGCCGACAGCCTCTCCCTGGCCTCCTTCGCCCGGCAGTACTACCGGAACTGCTACGTCGAAGGCGACGTCGACTTCGTCTTCGGCCGCGCCACCGCGGTCCTCGACCGGTGCGAGCTGCACACCCTGATCCGCGACGTGTCGTTCACCCCCTACGGCTACGTCTTCGCCCCCAGCACCGCCGGTGCGAACCCGCACGGTTACCTGGCGACCAGGTGCCGCATCACCGGCGAGTCTCCCGACGGCGCCTACGCCCTCGCCCGCCCCTGGCGTCCCAGCAGCGACCCGACCGCCGTCCCGATGCTGACCGTGCGCGAGACCTGGATCGGCCCCGGGATCGACACCGACACCCCGTACGTGAACATGAGCTCCGGCTACCCCTGGCAGGAGGCCAGGTTCGGGGAGTACCGCAATTTCGGCCCCGGAGCCGCGATCCCCGTCCCCGAGAACAGACCCCAGCTCACCCCCGAGCAGGCGTCCGAGCGGACCGTCGAATCCCACCTCGGCGACTGGAGGCCCGCGATAGCCGGTCGGCGTCCGCGCATCTGAGACAGCGGCTTCGCGTTCACCACGCCGCAATCGCCCAGCCCGCTCCCCTCTCCCAACCCTCGCCCTGTCCTCTCTCCCGCCCCCGAGCGCCGTGAAACCCCGGATCGGTCCGCCACCCGGCACCGCTCCGGCGAACCCGACGCGTTGCGGCGCCTTCCGGCGGGGCCGCCGGGGCGGACGTCAGGCGATCCAGACCCGTAGCCGGCCGATCGGCTGGAAACCGCGCGACCGCGCGTGATCCAGATCCTCGCCGCTCTCATAGCCGACCACGGGCCGGTCCGGGAAGAGGCGGGCGGCGGTCGCCACCGCCCCGTCCCACACCGCATCCAGGTCGCAGCCCGAGGCGAAGACATTGGACAGGCCGACCACCCGGCCGCTCGTGCTGAGCACCGCGCCGCAGACGATGTCTCCGCCGATCCGGCCGGCCAGCACGGCGACCGACGGGTCGGCAAGCAGCGCCGGGGGGAAGAGGCCGTCGCCCGTCCCCCCGTGGAGACCCGCCTCCCAGGTCCGCAGGCCGGAGGCGTCCTCGACCACCCCCCACGTGATCGGATCACCCGTGGCGGCCCGCGGTTCGCCCGCAGGCCGGCCCGCCCCCGGGAACCGTATGATCCACTCCGCGTCGAACAGTATGCCGAACCCCGCACCCGACAGGTCCAGGCAGGCGAAGCTGTCCTTCACCGAGGCTCCCGCCGAGGCGCGGTCGATGGGATCGAGCACGTCGTCAGCGGTCGCCGCGGGGGCGAGAGTGACGGCGTCCGGATAGTAGGGCGGCGTCCTGCGGGGGTTGGACCAGACGGGGCCGCTGAACGTACCGGGCAGGCCGTGCGCGCGGCACATCGCATCACACCACTCGGCATTGTTCCGCGCCGCTTCCAGCAGCCATGCTTGCGTCATGCCGGGATTATCCTCACCTATCCGGACGACCGCACTTACATTTGTCGGCGTCGCCCCCGGGCCCGGCCTCCCAGGACCCGCCTCCCCCGCCTTCGGGATCCGGCCCCGGACGATGCGCCCGCCCCGGCGGAGGCACCCTGTCACAGGCCGCCCGGCGGCGATGCGGCACACCGTCGCAGCTGTCCTCCACGGGGAGGAGCAAGCCCCGGTGCGCCTTGTCGACCGCGGCCTTCGCCCCCCCGGGCCGCCCGGTGCCCCGGCCCTGTAGCGTTCTTCCATGACGGAGCTCGGGGAACTGGCGGGCAGGCTGCGGCGGTTCGCGGAGGTCAGGGACTGGGAGCAGTTCCACACCCCGAAGAACCTCGCGATGGCCCTGGCCGGAGAGGTCGGCGAACTGCTCGCGGAGCTCCAGTGGCTGACCCCCGAGGAGTCCGCCACGATCATGGACGACCCGCAGGCCGCCGCGCGCCTCCGATCCGAGATCGCCGACGTCATGATCTACCTGACCCGGCTCGCCGACACCCTGGGCGTCGACCTCGCCGAGGCGGCCCACGCGAAACTCGACGAGAGCGAGCGACGCTACACCGTGGAAAGCTACCGCGGGTCGGCCAGGAAGGCCCCGCCGCTCGCCTGAATTCGCCCGGCGAATCAGGCGATGGTGCCTGTCTCTCGGAGCGCTGCACCTGCCCCGCGGCCGGAGTCCCTCAGTCGGCCAGGCCCATGTAGGCGAACAGGTTCTCCTCGATCATGAAAAGCACCTGGGCCGGCAGCTGCCCCAGATAGTCACCGAGTTCCTCCTTGAGGAAAGGCTGCGCACAGACCGTCCGCACCCAGCACTTACTCGGGAGATTGCCGACTCCCTGGGCGAGCTTGACGCAGTATTCGGTCTTGAGCGTGGTCGCCGTCGACGTCGGAACGACGTACACCAGGGGCCAGGAAGCCTGCTGGTTCTTGGCATCGCCACTGAGGACGATCACCGGCCGCTGCGGGTGGTAGTTGCGCTGGTCGTCGGGGGGCATCGTGAGCGACCGGTCGGACACGAGATGGACGCCACCCTTGTGGACGGCCCCCTTCATTGATCACCGAGTATCTTCGCGTTGGCCCGCCGGAGAGCGTCCCTCGTCTTCAGGAACTCCGTCCTGAGCGCATCGCCGACGCCCGGATCGTCCTGCTGCGGAGGCCACGTCCTGCGTCGCGACCGGAACCGCTCAAGAAGCGCTTCCACCTGCCTACGGCGTCGCGCGCGGTTGAGATCGAGTAGTCCTCCCGGCTCGCCGCCCGCCCGTGCCTCGATCACAGGAGCGGTCTCGTGGGAGAGTTCCGCGAGAACGGTCGCGCTCTTGCCCCCGTGCAGGCGGACCACATTCCGCACGCAGTCCATATCGGCCGCATCCAGCGGATCGTCGATGTCGACGGTCACGGTGAGCACGTACGAGCCGTGCTCCGTGTTCCGGTCGTCGTGGCGCTCCACCAGCTCGCTCTCCACCACCCAGTCTTCGGCACGCATGAGCGCGTGGTCATAGGGACCATGGTCGTCCCACCGCCAGGTGGCTCCACTGAACTGCGTACGCCCCGATTCGACGGCCTCCAGATCCGCGAGATAGAGAAGCTTCGCCAGCTTCGCCGTGGTGATCTCGACAGCCGGCTCGCGAGCCGCCTTCAGCACCGCGAGGACGGCACCTGCCAGGGGGTTGGGCGATTGAAGGGGCCTGCTCATCACCGCTCCTCCCCGGATCTGGGCCGATGCCACGGTACTCCTCTCGGTCGTTTCCATCTCCGGGTCGTCGGCGGCTCGCCACCCAAGGAAGGGTAACGACGCCGTGTGAGCACATCATCACACCGGGCTATTTCGATGTCAGCCGGTTACGACATCCCGCACAGCCCGGCTTTCGGGCGGCAGGCTCGCTGTTCGGGTGGTCGCGGAACTCGTACGACATCGCGCTGTCGGCGTAGGGCTCAGGCCGACCGGCGAGCTCGCCCACTTCCCCGTGTACCGACAGCAGCGCCAACGCCCCGGCCGCGCGGAAGCACTACGTCAGATCCGGCCAGTACTTCGGCGGGGCGGCTGGATCGATGATGCGCAGACGACCGGCCGGGGCCGGGTCGATGCCGCACAGCGTCACCAGGCACTGCCCGTCCGCCTCGGTGAGAAGGGCCAGGGCAGCGGGCGGCCCAGCGGCGGCCGTGGCGATCACCGAGCCGATTCCGACGCCACGTGCGCGCAAGGCTGCGCACCCGCGTCCGCCGCCTGCCGGCGAGGTTCGACCACCCGCCGGAGGAGGAACGCGCGGCCGTGGACCTCGTGATCAAGCAGATGGAGACCTTCGCCAACGAATGGCCTCCGAAGGCGTAGCGAGGGGCGCCCACGCCTGCTCGGCTCCGGATGCCCCCGAGCCACCGCGCTCGTTCGGGTGGCTCGGGGCATCCGGACACCCGATCCACACATCCTCGCAATCGCTTCAGGCTTCCCCTTCACCGGGCACCGGGCACCGGGCGCCGGGGAGGTGGAGTCGCGATCGCCCGGACGCTCAGGCCAGATCAGCGAAGGCGCCGCCCTTGATGCCGGTGATGAACGCGTCCCACTCGGACGGGGTGAAGGACAGGACCGGGCCGTCGGGGTCCTTGGAGTCGCGGACCAGGAAGAGGCGGTCGGCGTCGGTGGTGGGTTCGGCCGCAGTGGAGGCGGTGTCGGCGAGTCTGACCTCGACGCAGTTCTGGCCGCTGCCGCTGAGGGAGCTCTTCCGCCAGATACCAACTTCCACGCAATTAGAACCGTTACCGCTAAGACTGCTCTTAAGCCACACGATGCGAGACACGTCCACTTTGGACCCCAGCCTTTCCGATCAAGTAGAAGCTATTTCTCAGGAGGACTTCTCGGCCATCTCTGAGATCAACGCTCTCGACTCGTCGGGGCCGAGTGCCACCGCCCGAAGGTGGTCAAACGCGAGCGTATACCAGTACATTTCAGCATCTTTTTCTACATACAGACTACTCGTCATGCTCTCGACGTACACCACGTCAGGGTCGTAAGGCTCACGAAACTCCATGATGGCGAACGTCCCAGCGGTGGCTGGGTGAACTCCTGCGCTGAACGGCAACACCTGGATCGTGATGTTGTCTCGGCCAGCGAATTCAGCAAGCTTGGCGTACTGGCCGCGCATGGTCTCTGCTGAGCCGACCCGTCGAGCGAGGACAGCCTCATCAATCACCGTCCAGAACCGAAGAGGGTTCTCCTCGCGCAGCAGGAGGTTCTGGCGAGTCATACGAACTTCGACACGTCGATCGACCTCTGCAGGTGGAGACAGAGCCATGAGAGCCGAACGAATGACCTCCCGGGCGTAGTCCTCAGTCTGGAGCAGACCATGGACGAGCATGCCGTCGAAGCTGCGGATGAACGCGGCCTCCGCCTCAAGCTGAATGTAAGTCGCATAGTCGCTGGGCAGAGAGTCGGTGTAGGCGTCCCACCATCCCTTCGTACGCGCCGTTCTCGCCAGCGCATGCAGGACGGTCCGCTTGCCCGCGTCAAGTTCGTACAGGTCGAGTAGACGGGTGAGATCCGGGGATGTGATCCCGACTCGGGCCGTCTCGATCCGCGAGACCTTCGCGGTGGACCAGCCCACACGCTCGGCAGCTTCCTCGATCGTCAGCGCTTTGCGCTCCCGTAACCTGCGCAGTTCACCGGCCAGTCGCCGACGTCGAACGGTGGGACCACGCCCTCCAGCCACGACAACCCCCTCCCGAGATGACTACGGACAGTGTGCCGTCAAACACCGATCGGTACCGCGGAATCCAAGAGAAGAATCAAACGGTAACTTTGCAGAATCACTTGCTAACTCAGAGTACGCGGTGAACCATCTGGTGGTGTTGCGAATTCAGTGACTGCCGAGGCACACGGAGTCACGCCTCAGCACGGTCGAGGAGTGCAACAAGGAGCTCAAGAAGAGAGCAGGTGAGGGATGAGGGTTCACGATCTTCAAGGGTGGGACGGGCGGTTGGTGGAGTTGGCCTGGGAGTTGAGCGATCTCGGGTTTGACTCCGTGGTCCGGTTCCCGCCCGGCGAGCGGCCGAGCGTGGAGATCTTCCTGCCGCCGGGCCGGCCCAGGGCCACGACGACGCAGCGAGACCGCACCTCGGTGTTCACCTGGCCCCGGAACCGCATGCAGCCGGAGCACGGCCGGCAGAGCCGCACCCGGCTGCGGGAGGTCGCGGAGCGGATCCTGGAGGCGGCGCGGTGAGGGCACTGAGACTACTGGGGCAGGTCGACCTGCCCGCCGAGGTCGCCGCCGTCCCCAGAGCCCGGCGCTACGTCCGCGACCTGCTCAAGGGCCTCGACCACCCGCGCACCGACGACGCCCTGCTGCTCGTCAGTGAACTCTTCACCAACGCCGTACGCCACTCCGACTCCGGCCGCACCCCCGGCGGGCGGGTCACCGTAGCCGTCGCCACCCTTCATGGCACGCTCCACATCGACGTCATCGACGGCGGCTCCACCGAACGCCGACCCCGCCCCCGCCTCGACGTGGACCTCGACAGCGGCGGCGGACGCGGCCTGTGGCTGGTCCACGAGCTGGCCACGGCCTGGGGCTGGTACGAAACCCTGTCCGGGCGCGTGGTCTGGTTCCAGCTGGCCGGTCAGTGACCACCGGCAGTAGATGAGCCTTTCGCCGAGACGGCGCGAAGCTCCCCTTCCGAAGTCTCGAGGAGGGTCTGGGCCACCCGGTGCAGCCGCACCCGGCGAGACCACCGCGGTGACGAAGAACGGACGGCACATCGCCCCCTGGTGCCCGCCCACCAGGTCGGGCCTCCGTTTCCGCTTCCCATCGCCCCGTGGCAGACGACGGCCTTCCCCTGTTCGATGGGCCACCCGATCTCCCGGCCCGCACCGATGCGCTCCCGGCCAAGGGGTTCGTCCGATAAGCGATCCGGTGGCATCTCGGGCACGCCCGCGCTCCTTGGCTGGACGCCAGTTATGGAGCGGCCGAAGGCGAGGGGGTGGTGGGACGCATACACGGCGAAACCACACTCAGGAGAAGTTCCATGGTGGTGGCGGTATCAAGGGAAAGGCCAAAGCCGTCACTCGTCTCCCCGGAGAGCTGAGGCTGTCCGGACTCGAACATGTGGGTCATCGTGATCTTGTGGCCGGCCCGTTCCCAGTTGTCCCGGATTTTCTGCCCCGCCTCCGAAAGACGATCCTTGGGCAGGCCCTTCAGGTAATAGGATCGGACGACGTAGATCTTTCCCGTTGGAGCGCTCCCTTCATTTGGAATACACGGATGCTCGGCCAAGCTCGTGGGGAGAAGATCCAGCCGCGGCTCAGGGGTGATCCCGGCAACCACCTGGCGGACCAGCTCCTCGACACGGGCGGTCGCCTGGGCCTCGGTCAGTGAAGAACCATCGCTCATCTGGGCGTCCTCCCCCGTACAGCCGCCGATCCCACCGAATACCAGTAGCGCGGCGACTATCGCCAACATCCGAACCCGTCGTGTCATCGTGCTCCCTCGAAAACCGACCGGTCACTCCGAAGGCACCGGCTGTTGCAGGTGGTGTAGAAGAGCCAGATCCGGTTCCGGAGGCGGCTTCACCTGTTCAGATTTACCAGCGACAATGCGCCCGATGTTACGCAAAGATTCCGATCTCTCATCCCAGTAGCTAGAGTGGCCTCCAGATTTGGCCTGGAAATGCTTGGCCCCGAAGCCCGGCGCGTAGGGATCCTCTCCGAAACGCCCGAGGTTGGCGACCTGGTCGTCGGGAGCCGCGCCGACCCACACATGCGACGGGTCCACACCCAGATCGCGAGCGTGCTCGACGCCGAGACCGGGACTGCCGACGAACACCAGGTCGTCGGCGAGCTTGCCGAACGGGCGTTGCACGGCGGCCTTGGCCGTGGTCAGCGAGCCGTAGCTGTGCCCCACCATGGTCAGGTTGGCCGGGGCATCGGGCTGGTGGGAGGCGCGCAGCCCGTCGACGAAGGAGACCAGCTCCTTCGCGCCGTTCTCGGCGGCCCCGTCGAAGGCCACCGAACGGCCGGGGACGGGGATCTGGTTGACCTGGGGGGCGTCGTAGCCGAGCCAGGCGATGGACGCGGTCCGCTTGCCGGGATCCAACCCAGCAGCCCGGTCCCAGGTGAACCGGGCACGTTCAAAGTCGACACCGTCTCCCTCGATCTTGGTGGTGAAGCCGGGCACATAGGCCGTGACGTGGTGAGCCGTGTCCGGGTCGCCGTACGAGACCACGGCCCGGCCCTGCCCGGTCGCGTCGAAGGCCAGCAGCAACGCCGGGGGCCGGCCGTTCCGGCCCCCCTCGGCGAGAGCCGCCTTCACCGCCTCGACGCGGGCGAGCATGGTGGAGTATTTCGCAAGCTCGGCATCCATCCCGGGAACGCCTCCGGGCCTCCCGAAAAGACCGGGCAACCGGAGATAGTCGTCTCGCTTCTTGATCAGGTCGGCCTTCGCGTCCCGCAGCCGCTTCTCCTCAAGGGTCAGGAAGGCCCGGTTCGCCGAGTCGCGGGTGGCGGAGGGCAGGCCGTTGAGGGAGCCGACCGCGCCCGGCGCCTTGTCGATCAGTCCCTGGCGGGCGGCCGGGTCCAGCATCCGCCACCAGGCGCTGACCCGCGCGGCCAGACCGGCGTCCTTACCCTCCCGCTGCAACGCCAGCACCTTGCCCAGCGCCTTGGTGTCGCCCGCCTGCGCCTGGGCCAGCAGCGCTCCGGCCCCGTTGCCGTCCGGAGCGAAGCCGCCGAACAGCCCGTACCCCACCAGCCCGGCGGCGGCCAGATCCGCGCCCACGCCACCGGTCGCGCCCGTGCCGCCCGCCCCGCCCGCGAAGGGGTCGGGGCCCGACTGCTTGATGAGCTCCATGCGCTTGCGCAGGTCCCCGGCCTGGGCGGCGGCCCACGTGCCCGCCTCCCCGACCGTACGGCCCGCCGTCGCGGCCACGCACACCGTCGCGCACTCGGCGTTCAGCTGCGATCCCGCCTCCGGCAGCGAATGACCGGCGCGGTCCAGTTCGGCCACCAGCCGCTCCATCGCCTCGACGTCCATGCCGGCGAACGCGCCGCGGGTCGCGGTGGCGACCGCGATCGACGAGGTCAGGCGGGGCGGCCGGGGCGGGCTCTCGCCCCGCCTGGCGATCAGGTCGGCGATCTCGGTGAGCGCCTGCTCGAACGCCGTCTGCATCCGCTTGCGTCGTTCCATCAGCTCGTCGCCGAACCGGGGCGCCCCGCCGCCTACCCAGGCGCTCGTGGCCATCGTCCGGGCGGCCGTGTCCAGCGCCGGGGCGTGGGTGCCGGCGAGTTCGGCAACCTTGCGGTACGCGGCGAGTAACGGTGCCGCCGTGGAGTCCGTACCCGGGGTCGTCACCCGGCTATTTCACCAAAAGGGCACCAAACGATCAATGGTCTGCTTATCAATAAAAAATGTGTGGCAAAGACAGCGTCATTCCGGATACCACCTCTTCCGGGATCCTCGTGGCCGGGACCAGTCCGGATAGGCAACCGTCGTATCCCAGACACCTACCGCCGCCTCGCATTACGGACGGCCCGCCGTGATGAGACGACGAGATTCCATTGGAAAAGCTGTACCCCGTGGAAAAGCTGTACGAGGCCGGCGGTGACGCACCGCACCTCACAGGCCGGGAGCACGGTCGGCGACGACCTGGACCCCGGCTTCCGGGACCCGCTCACGTGACCCCGGCGGGAGCTACGAGGCCGCGAGGTGCCGGTGCGCCTCAACTCGATTCGTGGAGACCTTTGATCTGCAAGTCGGTCTCCAGTACCGATCGCTAACTTCGTCATCAGCCTTCGCTCGACGCAATACGGCAAGACCACGACCGGCCACAGCGGCAAGCACAAGGAGAAAGATCTTGTCGGATTCCCAGAGGGACCAGTCAAGAGCCGCCGCCATGCGGATCGACAGATGCTTGCGGGACGGATCGACCACACTCGACCTGTCCGGGCTCACGCTGACCGCCTTGCCTCGGTCTCTGGAAAGCCTGACTGCCCTCACCAGGCTCGATCTGAGCTACAACCGGCTGACCAGCGTGCCTGACTGGCTGGGGAATCTGACCTCCCTCACCACGCTCAACCTGAGCGAGAACCGGTTGACCGCCCTACCCGACTCATTGGGAAACCTGGCCTCCCTCACCGAACTCAACCTGAGCGAGAACGCGCTGACCACCCTGCCCGAGTGGTTGGAGAATCTCACCGACCTCACCAAGCTCAACCTGAGCGGTACGAATCTGGGAGATGCGCCCGAACGGCTGGGGAGTCTGGCCTCCCTCACCGAACTCGACCTGTCCTGGAGCGGAAACGCCCTCCAGTACACCGTCGTGCCCGAGTCGCTGGGGAACCTCACCTCCCTCACCACGCTCCGCCTGTCCAACGCTTTCCTGACCCTCCCCGAGTCGCTGGGGAACCTGACCGCTCTGACCACGCTCGACCTGAGTAAAAGCGACCTGTGCAGCTCGCTTCTCCTGCCCGAGTCGCTGGGGAACCTCACCTCCCTCACCGAACTCGACCTGAGCGACAACGCGTTGGACGTCGCACCCGAATGGCTGGGGAACCTGACCTCCCTCACCACGCTCGACCTGAGCGAGAACCGGTTGACCACCCTGCCCGACTCACTGGGGAACCTGACCGCCCTCACCACGCTCCGCCTGTGGAAGAACGAGCTCACGGCCCTGCCGGAGTCACTGGGGAACCTCACCGCCCTCACCATGCTCAGTATGGGCAGCAACCGGCTGACCACCCTGCCCGAGTGGCTGGGGAATCTGACCGCCCTCACCGACCTCAGCGCGTGGCACAACGAGCTCACGGCCCTGCCGGAGTCACTGGGGAACCTCACCGCCCTCACCATGCTCAGCTTGAGCGGCAACCGGCTCAGGGTATTGCCCGAGTCGCTGGGGAACCTCACCAACCTCGTCACGCTCGACCTGGATGGCAACCAGGTCACCACCATTCCTGAGGCACTGGGTCGTATCTTCAAAACCAAGCCGGGGACTCTGCTCCTGGGTTGCCCCGGCTTGAGGGACGTCTGAAGTCAAGGGCTCACCACCGGGAAGGTGCCGGGGCATGGGGGACGACCGAGCGAAGGGCGGCGAAGAGGACGCCACCGCAGCCGATGGAACTGTTCCATGCGATCCGGGAGGCGCGGAACATCGGCTCGCCGTCACCGCCGGTTCCCACCGGGCTCTACTCGTCCCTGACCCGGGCGACGAACCAGTCGAGGCAGCCGATCATCACATCCCAGACGGCCTCGTTGGCGAGCAGGGTGGCCTTGAACGACGGATACAGCTCCAACTTGGCGGCCGGGATGTCCACGCCCGGTGCCGTGTTAATCCACTGCCGTAGCTCCTCCCGGAGCGCCGGGTCCTTGAAGGGCGCCCGTCTCTTGAGCGTGCCGAACGGCACCTCCACCGAATCGGAGTAGAAGCGGAAGGGGTGCAGCTGCTCACCGCCACGCCGGATGATCGGGGCGCAGGAGGCGCCGGAGGAGCGGCCGAACTGCACCTCTCCCCCGTACGCCTTCCAGTGGTCCAGCAGGCGGGAGACCGCACCGGCGGCCTGCGGGCCGCTCGCCTCTCCGAGTTGGTGGAAGAAACGCTCCTCCCACTCGTCGAGACCCTCCAGATCACCGACGCTCAGGCCCGATTCGCTCAGATCCGATTCGCTCAGGTCCTCTGCGCCGGGGAGGTCGAGCAGTTCGGCCAGCTCGCGAGCGGAGACGCGCTGGGTAGGGTTGGCCCGGCCGGCCTCGTCGAGCTTGACGCCCTCGGCTCGGAGCACGTCGTGCACGTCCCGGTCGTCGTTCTCATCCGGCCAGTAGAACCCCGGTGAGACCGTTCCCGAGGCGGTGAGGACCCGGTGGCCGTTGAGCACATGCCTGCCGGCCAGGTGCGCCGCCACCGGCCGGGCGTGGGAACCGGTCAGCTCGGCAAGGTCGCCGTAGGTCGTCCACGTTCCCGGTGGAAGCGTCGCAAGGGCCGCGTGCAGGAGGGTCCAGTCTCGGGACGGGCTGACCGGACCCGTCTCGACCGGGCCGGGCCAGATCTCAATCGCCCGATCGGCCAGCGTGTCGGCTCTGGCGAGGATCTCGGCCCTGCCCCAGCGCTCCTGCCTGGCGATCTCCTGGTTCATCACCAGTCCGCTCCGCGCGAGGAAATCCCGTTTTCTGGCGAAGGGCATGTTGCCCAGTTCGGAGTTGTAGCCGCTCAGCGTGAGATTCCCGAGGGTGTGCACGAGCTCCTTGTGCGCCAGCTCGGCGTCGCCCTCATCGGCGAGCTGTTCCAGCCACTCCGGGGTAGGACTCTGCGGGAGGATGTGCTCGATAGTGATCTTCTTATCGGAGATGTCCACCCGTTCCCTGGCACCGTGGATCTCCTCCAGGCGACGGAGCACCAGCTTCTGCTGCGCCGTACGGCCCTGCCAGTAGAAGGCCCGCTGGCGGATGTCCCGGCGGAACTGCTCGTCGGACGACCAGTACAGGCGGGCCGACGACAGGGCAGTGCGGACGGCGTCGGCGACTGGCTCGTCACCGGTAAGGTCACGGGTGAGCCGCATGAAAATCCTGTTGAGGTTTCCGGTGGTGACACCGGAGACCAGGCGCCGCACCAGGAAGCTCTCGATGTACCGCAGCGCCTCGACGACGTCGTCATCGGTGGCCTGGCCGTCGTCGGCCAGTTCCAGCAGCCGCATGACCAGGGGGTAGGTCGTCGCGCCTTTCCAGTCGATCAGGAATCGCAGCCGCTCCTCGATCTCTCCATCCCCCTGGGGGTTCAGGATCCGGTGGAGGTACCGGGCCCGCCGTGCCAGGTCCTTCACGTACTGGGTGACCTTCTCCTCCTTTGCCTCATCGGTACTGGTCGCGGCCCGGAGGAGGTCCTGGTGCCCGCGATAGGTGTCGTTGTACTGGGCGTCGTCACCGAACTCCAGCACCAGGGTGAGATACATCAGCTGGTCCAGGGCTTTGGGACCGAGCAGATCGTGCATCGGACGCCAGTACGTGTCGTAGACGTGCTGATCCCGGGTCGGCAGGTGCATGAACACGTAGTTGCGGATCAGGTCCACCTGGCTCAACCGCATTCCGGTGTTGTTGATGGACTCGAAGATCCTGAAGGCGTTGTCGTCCTTCTCGACCACGATCTGCACGAGTGTGAGCCTGTCGAGCACGACCTCTTCGAAGCGTGTGATGTCGTGCGGGTCGGCGGGATCGTCCACCAGGCCCAGCTTGCTCCGGAAGAACTGGTAGGCGCTCCCGATCCGGCTGTCGGCACCGCCGTACGGCAACTCTTCCACACACGCTTTGAACGCCTCCCGGTCCACCTGGGTGGGAAGCAGCCGGTATCGCATGTCACCGGGCTTGTATTTGTTGAGCAAATGAAGGTCATTGATCCGCTCGCGGTGGACCGGGTCTTCCGCCGCCTGGTGGTCCCGTAAGGCGCATAACGCCAGCAACAGGGTGGTCAGCCTCTGCTGCCCGTCGACGACAAGCCAGCGGGAACGGCCCGGAGCGTTGCCGGGCGCGGGGGCCAGGACGACGGAGCCGAGGAAATGACTGACGTCCTCGCCCTTCTGAAGCCCGTCCACCTGCCTCTCGACATCGCTCCACAGCCGCGCGAGCTGCTCCCGTTCCCATGCGTAGGGCCGCTGGTAGAGCGGCACGAGCAGCTGGTGCTCACCGCTGATGAGATCCCGCAGCGTCGTCTCGTTGGCCTTCACTCCGCCCCCCTCGGTACGTCGCCCTCAAAAAGATCATGGTCTTCGTTCGGTGAGACCGCTTCCGAGAACAGCTCCGCAGAAGCGGGGATCGCAGAGATGCATCATCTCTCAGATGCCTCTCGGTTATGCCAAGAACACGGAATGAAGTGATCGTGCGGAAGAGACAAGATGGGCGGCTTCCTTCCTGAGCGCGTTTTCTCTCCGCCAACTCGAGGATGGTGATGAGCTCGCGGGATTGCTGAATGTGACGGCGTTTCCCGCTGTGGACGAATCTTCTGACCCGGACTCCGAGCTGGCCGCCGCCTGCCTCGCGCAGGAATCGGACCTCGATGAGCAGCTCTCGCTCTTCACCTGACCCGGGGAGGCTCAGCGGGTGCGGCTGGCCAGGAAACGGCGCCATTCCGGGCGGGTGCGCGCGAGCGCGCGCAGCGAGGCCGGCACCTGGGGCCTGGGGTCGTTGCCGTCCAGGCGCAGCTCGGTGAGCGCGGTCAGCTCGCCCAGCCACTCCGGCAGCTCGGCCAGCCGGTTGCCCTGCAGATCGAGCCTGGTCAGGGAGGTGAGGGCCCGCATCGACTCGGGAAGGGCGGTCAGCGTGCGGTTACCCGTGAGGTCCAGCTCGGACAGCTCCGGTACGGCGTCGGCTACGACCGGACGTCCACGGCGCCGGACGGGCGTCCCGGCGTCCGCCGTCCCCTGCCCTCCGCCCCGAAGACCTTCTCGGTCACCGTCGAGAACAACCCGGCGACGTCGCGGACGAAGGTGGCTTCCGGCACCCCGAGACGGCGCAGGGCGGAGCCGTGGTCCCCGGCGACGACGATGCAGACGCCCAGCAGCAGCACCCACCAGCCGGTGCGGACGACCGCCCGCACCGGCCGGGGCAGCGGCCGGAACGCGTCCCGTAGCCGGTCGCAGTGGAACGGCACGTGCCGCTGTTCGTCGGCGAGGATCCGGCCCGCCACCTCCGAGGTGAGCCGGTCCCCACTCCCGTCGCGCAGCGCCCGGTAGTACCGGAGCGCGACCACCTCAGCGATCATCAACACCATCAGTTCCAGCCGGAGCCCCAGCATCCGGCGGAGCCGTACGAAGACCGTGTCGCTCCAGTGAGCCTCGATGGTCCGCGTGTTCGCCGCGGCGAGCAAGGACTTCAGCAGTCGCGCGTGGTTCTGCTCCTCGGCGACGAACAGGCGCACCGCCGTCGCGTAGGCCTCATCGCCCGACTCGGCCGCCTTCACGATCAGGTTCGAGCCGTCGCCGTCCTCACCGACCTGGAAACGCTGCAGGCTGCGCAGCACCGAGCGGTCCAGACGCGCTCCCCGTTCCCAGTCGGGATCACCGAGAAGCCGCCGCCGATCGGCCTCGGCCTCGAAGTCCAGCACCCATCCCCCGAAGTCCCGCTTTCCCCTCATGTCCGGCAACCTACGGTCAGCGTGTGCAGAAACAGCGGGGCTCGTGTGAAGGTCCAGCACGTTTCCACGTCATTTCCGACCTCGTTCGTTCTTCGGTCTCCGTACCAACGGCAAGGAGCAGGAGGTGACAGTCGGTACGCCGACCTCACAGCCTGGTCGCCCCGTATGCGCCTCAACGGCCGCGCACCATCATGCGCTGCGGCGCTTCTCCTGCTCGGATTCAGCGGGGTTCGCGAAGTTCCGTACCGATCGGCGCGGAATCGGGAAGGAAATCAACCCTTCGGCCAGAACTGAACGAGGTAGATCGCCAGGTCGTAGGAGGTGATCTGATGCTCACTCCTTATCAGATCACGCAGACATCGCATATAGGCATGAATACCCCATGTCGCCTCGCGTCGCCCCAGGTCGAAGACAAGTCGGGGAGGGTCAAGCTCTATCCAGTCCGCCAGACAGACCTTGCCGGAGACAAGCCGGAGTTCCCCCTGCCATTCTTTGGTCCACGACTCCGAGGAGGACGGCGGCCCGTCCCAGAGTTCGAACCGCACGTCCACCACCTGGTCGCTGGTTTCCAGGGTGACATGAGCGCCGTTACCGGACGGGTAGCCCATTCTCCCTCCGGGGCGCGCTCACCCCAGGGATCCGCCGCTCCGACCGGAGCGTTACCCAGGAGAACCTCCTCGTCGATGACAAGGAACGTGTCGTTTGACACCTCCACCGCATCGGTGAACGTCGCCACGACATCCGCCATTCACCCATCAACACCTTCCACGCATAGGGTAGGACCGCTCCAAGATGCCCGCGCTCGGATACAGCTCCCTATAGAGGATCCACTCCTCACCGGCATCCCGTTCCCCGGAGGAACACGCTCGGCGCGAGCGGCTCGCTCCCGCGGCAAGCACACCGTAACCTTTCTTTCTGCGATCAGACGTGTTCTATTCGTGGGTGAGACGGACCACTCGCCATGTGACGTCAGTGCACGGGTGTGAGTGGTCGTACGCATGCTTTTGTGGCTCATCATCCGGTCTGGCACCCGGCGAACGGTTCGCATGAAAGGTCAACCATGAGTCCGGGCGGCGGGAAGGTGCGGCTTCGTCGGCGGCACCAAAGCCGGAAAACTCGGCTTCCGGTCTCCGAGAAGGGACCAGGACGATGCTCCCTCAACGATCCCCCACCCCCTGAGAGGCCACATGTACCCGACGGCACCGCCCCCCGCCTACCAGCCGGTCGCACCGGCCGAGGTCACGGCGCCGTTCAGCCCCTACCCCCGGATCGCCTGGATCTGGGTGCACTTCCGGGACCCCCGCGACGGCCAGGAGTGGAGTACCAGCGGCACAGGTGTCTTCCTGGACAATGACGCGGTCCTGACCTGCGCGCACATCTTCTCCGAAGGCGGCCTGAATCGGATCGCATACGTCGAGGTGTTCCCCGCCCACAACACCGCCCGTCCGGCCGACTCCGGCCCGCCGGACGGGGGAGTGCGCGCCGAGTGGGTGCAGGTCTGCGAGGCCCAGCTTGCCACCCGGGACAAGAGGGACGACTTCAGCTGGGACTTCGCCCTGGTCTGCCTGGCCACTCCGCTCGTGTTCAGGAACGTGCCCTCGTTCGTGCTGGAGGCTGACGAATACCTGAACCAGGATCCCGCCTACCAAGGCGACGGCAGCGTCCTGCGCACGGCCGGCTACGGCGGCACCCCCGGCCTGCTCACCCAGGTCAACGCTCCGGTGGACTACGCCGACTACGGAGCCCACTGGTTCAGCATCACCCGTGCCTCCCAGCCCGGACACAGCGGCTCGCCGGTTTTCCACGCCTCCACCGACGCGTTCAAGCGGGCGGAGTACCGGTTGGTCGGCGTGCTGAGCTGCCAGGACGCCAGTGACCACGGCAAGACACTGATCGCCATGATCAATGACAGGACGAAGAACTGGATCGAGCGGGCGATGTCGGAGTGGAGTACCGAGAAGCGCCGCCGCCTCGTCAGGGTGACGGCTCTGAGAGGGCGTCCGGTAGGGGTTTAGGCTGACGCGTCCTGTTTCGGGAGGGTGTTTC
>NZ_BAAAVI010000029.1:0-99663 GCF_039534445.1 Streptosporangium fragile
GCCACCGTGAAGGAGTAGGTCCCGGCCCGGACGAGGACCACGGTCTCCTCCGGCGTCTCCCGCACCGGCTCGACGCCCTCGGCCTCGGCGCAGGGGACGCCGCCCTCGGTGACGAGGTCGCCCGGGGCGGCCGGGAGGTGGACGTACGCCCGGGCGCCGACGGGCACGGTCACGCCGACGGTGAGCGCGTCCCCGTCCCGCCGCCAGGCCACCCCCGCCGTCCCCCGGGGGGTGACCACCTCGGCCCGGGCCCCCGCCAGGGCCCGGGTGAGCGCGGGGCGGACCGTCAGCGTGTCGGCGTCCGGCGTGCCCTGGCGGAGCCCGGCGACGTGGGTGAAGAGCCAGTCGTCGACGGTACCCAGGAAGTAGTGGCCGCGGGACCGCGACGCGGCGCTCCAGTGCTCCCAGAGCGTGGTCGCGCCCTGCTCCAGCCAGAAGGCCCAGCCGGGGAACTCCGGCCGCAGCGCCACCGCCAGGGCGAGCTCGCCGTGGCCGTGGTCGGTGAGGACCGGCAGGAGGTACTTGGTGCCGAGCGCCCCGGTGTTCAGATGGCCGCGCGCCGAGACGTCCGCGGCGACGCGTGCGGCGACCCCGGCGCGCTCGGCCTCCTCCAGCAGGCCGAAGGCCAGGGCCAGCACGTTGTGGGTCTGGCGGAACCCGCTGTCCCCCTCCCCGCGCACGCATCCGGACCCGGCGTCGAGGAACCGCTCGCGGAAGGCCGCCCGCACCCGCCCGGCCCGCGCGCGTAGCCACCGGACGTCCCCGTCCAGGCCGAGGATCCCGGCGACGTCCGCCAGGGCCGTGAGCATCGCGTACAGGTACGCGGTGGCCGCCACCCGCGGGTCCTCGGGGGCGTTGCCGCCGCCGGGGTCGGTCTCCGGGCTCACCCAGTCGCCCAGGGTGGTGTCGGCGATCCCGCCGGGCGAGCGGCCGAGCTCGAACTCCAGGTAGTCCCGCATCCCCGCGTAGTGCTCGCGCAGTACCCGCACGTCGCCCGTGTAGCGGTGGATCCACCACGGGATGAGCACGTACGCGGCGTGCCACGGCGGCGCCGGGCTCCAGTCGAGGTGCCAGCCGCCGTGCGGGGCGATCACCTCGGGCGCGCCGCCTCCGTCGCGGGTGTCGGCGATGTCGTCGACCCACTTGGCCAGGAACTCGTGGATGTCGAGGTTGCGCAGGAACATCTCCGCGCCGAGCATGCCGTCGCCGGTCCAGCCGTTCTTCTCGAACTTCGGGGTGTCGGTCGGGATGCCGTGCAGGTTGTTCAGGACGGTCGCCACGGTGACGTCGTGCAGCCGGGCGAGTGTGGGCTCCGCGCAGTCGAAGCGGCCGGTAACGGCGGCGTCGGTGTGCACGACCTTGGCGACGAGGCGGCCGGGCGGCGGCGGTCCGGGCTCCGGCCAGCCGGTGATCTCCACGTACTGGAATCCCTTCCAGGAGAACTTCGGCTCCCAGCACTCGGGCTCGCCGGTGCCGGCCAGGGTGAACTCGTCGGTCTGGAAGCGGCCGTCGAAGTAGCCCTTCTCGTCCTCGTAGTTGGGCAGGCCCCGCTCGGTGAGGCGCTCGCCGTACCGGAGGGTGACCGTGGACCCGGCGGCCCCGGTGGCCCGCACCTGCAGCCAGCCCGCGACGACCCGCGGGACACGGGCCACGTAGACGCCCGGCAGCGGCTCGGTGACCTGGTCGACGGGGAGCTCCTCGACGACCCTGACGGGCTGCTGGCGCTGGTTGACCAGGCGCCCGGACGGCCCGGCGAGCACGTCGGCGGGGCGCCAGCCGGCGTCGTCGAAGCCGGGACGGTCGTATCCGGGCCGCTCGTGGCGGGCGTCGTAGCTCTCGCCGCCGTACGGGTCGTCGTAGCGGGTGGGGCCGTCGGCCCGCCGCCAGGCGGGCGAGGAGACGATCTTCCGGGTGCGGCCGCCGGCGAGGCCGAGATGGAGCAGCACCCGCGCGCACGGCTCGCCGTGCCAGGGGGCGGTGTGCCAGTCCCAGGTGTTGGCCCCGGTGACGCCGTAGAAGCCCCGGCCGAGCTCCAGCCCGATCGCGTTGGCCCCGGACCGCAGGAGGTGGGCGACCTCGAAGGCCACGTACTGCACCCGGTCCTCGTAGTCGGTGAACCCGGGGGACAGGACGTCCGCTCCGGGACGCTCCCCGTTGACGGAGACGTCGGCGTACCCGCCGGCGGCCACGACCAGCAGGGCCGAGCGCACCTCGCCGTCGACGGCGAACTCGGTCCGCAGCAGCGGGGCGGCGGGACGCGCCCGCTCTCGGCCGATCCACGCCGCCCCGCCCCAGTCCGCCTCGGTGAGCGGCCCGGTCACGAACCACGATCGGGCGTGGGCGTCGCCGTGCGTGGTCCGCACGGTGACCTCCCATTCGTACCGGGTGAGCGGCGCCAGGGGCGGTCCTTCGTACTCGACCTCGTAGGAGCGCGGGCCGGGCACCTCGCCCGAGTCCCACACCGGGGCGCCGGGCCCCGCGACCACGACACGGTAGGAGAGCTGCGCGCAGGCGCGGGCGCCGGAGGTGACGATCCAGGAGAACCGGGGGACGACGTCGAGGCCGATCGGCGTGGTCCGGTGCTCGGCCCGCAGGCCGCCCAGGCGGGCCGCGCCGTCACCCGGACGGGCCGGCCCTGTTCCTCCGGCCGCGCCCGCGCCGCCCACCTCCGGTAACGGACCCGTTCCCGCCTCCGGGAGCGAACCCGTCATCGGACCTGCTCCAGGACGTCGGCCAGCTCGCTCGCGCCGGCGTAGCGCGCGGACAGGGCCTCGGCGACGTCGGGGTGGGCGTCGAAGAACTCGGCGACCGGGACCGGGGCGTCCTGGGGGCGGGTGCGCTTCTGGTTGATCTCGCCGAGGAAGCTCCAGTTCCGCTCCCCCGGCCCCTGCGGCTCGGGGACGGGCCGGCGGTAGTCGGTGTAGTCGAACACCTTCGCGGGCTCCAGGCCGTCGACGACGCCGAGGCGGTGGTCGGCGTTCATGAACCAGGTGACCCGCTCCCCCGCGGTCGAGGCGTCGATGCCGGTGCCCTCCTGCCGCAGGATGTAGCGCAGGCTCTCGTTGTCGGCGTGCCGGGCGCGGTGCTCCTCGCCGAGGCCGGCCATGGTGGGGCAGGCGAGGTCGGGCCAGCGCGACGCCATCCAGGCCAGCCAGTCGCCGAACCGGCCGAGGATCGCGGGGTCGACGGCCATCCCCCGGCTCACCTCGGCGATCTCGTAGTTGACGGTGACCCATCCGAGCCCGTTGCGCTCGACGTTGCGCTCGTCCAGATGGGCCTCTCCGGTGGCCTGCATCTGGCGGAGCGCGCGGTCCGGGGGCATGCGGTGCAGGGTCTCGATGGGGCCGACGCCGAGGCGGGAGTTGTAGGTCGTCTCGCCGCCGTGCGACATGCCCGCCGTACGGGCGGCCACCAGGTCGACGGTCCAGCCGTCGAGGGTGACGACGTCCACCCGGTCGGCGCCCCGCCCGGGGATGAGGAAGTTGCCGCGCGAGGGATAGTAGGGGTAGGCGATCGACCCGTCGCCGTCCTGGAGGTCGATGTCGAACTGGCTCCAGATGTTGCCCTGGACGGTCCGCACCCCCGCCTCCGTACCGGCCCGTTCGATGTTCTCCGCGGCGAGGAAGCCCGCCAGCAGGGACCGCACGGGGCGGGTGAACACCTCGCCGAGGACGTCGACGGCCTCGGCGATGTCCCTGGCGACCTCGTCCCGGGTGGCGTACCGGTTGGCGAAGAAGCCACCGGGCACGAACGTGACGTCGTCCCCGTACGTCTCGCACAGTTCGCGCACGGTGCGGCGGATGGTGGCGTAGCGGTCGGAGCCGTCGGTGAGCGCCCCCCAGGAGAAGCCCCAGGTGATCCTGGCGCCGGGGAGGTTCGTGCGCGCGCAGTCGGAGAACGCGAGCACGGTCTCGGCGGTGTGCAGCTCCGTCTCGTCCTCCCAGAGCCACCGTGTGCGGGTGGCCTCGATCTGGTGCTTGCGGATCACCGAGTTGAGCGTCAGCCGCCGGTCGCCGGGGCCTCGCGTGGGGGTGGGGTCGGGCAGGGCCATGAGGCTCTTCCTGTCGTCGCGCCGTCGTGCCGGGTCGGAGCCCTCACACCACGTCATTGTATCGATTTAGGTAGCGACACTAGCGAATCTACCGTGCGATTGCTAACGTTCACGCCCAAGCGTCGAATTTTAGCCCGTTTCTCGGCGCAAAAATGTAGTGTCACCACCTATCACTGCGTGAGACGCCCCGGTGTGCAAGGTGATCGGCCACCGACGGCAGCAGGAGGAGAACACCATGAGAAGGCTCAGACACGTCGCCGCCCTGATCGCCGTCGCCGCGGTGGCGCTGGCCGGATGCACGTCCGGCCGGGGCGGCCAGGGCGGCCAGGCAGGAGGCTCCGAAAGCGCGACGACCCGTCTGAGCTTCGTGATGTGGGGTGACGGCGGCGAGGCCACCAAGAGCTACCAGGAGGTCATCACCAGGTTCGAGGCCCAGCACCCCGACATCAAGATCAATTTCGAGACGTTCAACACGAACGACTACGACACCGTCCTCAAGACCCGCCTGGCCGGTGGCGCGGGGCCCGACATCTACGGTTTCGACCAGAAGAACCTGATCGACTTCATCAACGCCGGCTACACCACGGACCTGTCCAAGGAGAGCTGGTTCTCCTCCCTGAGCGCCGACACGCGCAAGGAGGCGACGCGCAACGCCAAGAACGGCGAGGCCAACTACGTGCCGATCTCGCAGTCGGGCAACGGCATCGTCTACAACGCCGACCTGTTCGAGAAGGCCGGCATCACCGAGGAGCCCACGACCTACGACGAGCTGGTGGCCGCCGCCAAGAAGCTCAAGGACGCGGGCATCACCCCGTTCGCGATGTCCGCCCAGGACAACTGGTGGCCGCAGTTCATCGTCTACTACGCGGTGGCCGAGAACGTCTTCGAGAAGGACCCCGACTTCAACGAGAAGCTCATCTCCGGAGCCGCCACCTTCAGCGGCAACGAGGGCTGGCGGCGCAGCCTGGAGATCTACCGCGAGCTGGTGCCCTACTACATGGACAACCCGCTGGGCACGAACCAGACCGCGGCCAAGTCGGCCTTCATGCAGGGCAAGGCCGCGATGTTCCCCGCCGCGTGGATCCTCCCCGACGTACGGGAGGCCAAGCTGAACGCGGGCTACATGAACTTCCCCACCACGAACGCCACCGGCACCAAGGCCATGTGGGGCAGCTACCTGGTCTCCCTCGGCGTCAACCCGAACAACAAGAAGACCAAGGAGGCCAACCGCTTCCTCAGCTTCTTCTTCACCGACGACGTCTACCTGAAGTTCCTCGGCGGCGTGAAGGCCTTCCCGGTCAAGGAGGGCCTGGACGTCTCCTCCATCGACCCCCTCTACCCCGACATGCAGAAGTCCTGGGAGGGCCGGACGTTCGTGCCGCTGCTGCTGCCGTCCTACCCCGCCATCCAGGAGACGCTGCTCGTCGAACTGCAGAACCTGACGGGTGACCGGTCCGACGTCACCAAGGTGCTCAACCGGCTGGACGAGACCATGAAGGACATCCGGGCGGGTGAGTAGGCACGCCTCCCCGCTCACCCCGGGCGAGACCACCGGAGCCGGGCGGCGCGTCACGCCGCCCGGCTCCGGTGGCCGGTCCCCCCTCAGAAAGGAAGCTTCCCCATGGCGGTCCACACCTCGTCGCCGTCGCTGCGGCCCGGCAAGGGGACCGAGCGGCCGGGCCCGGCGCCCCGGCGGATCCGGCACCCCCTGAACTCGCGGTTCTGGATCGCCCTGGCACCGGCCCTCGTCCTCTACACCGTCTTCACCCTCTACCCGATGGCCCAGGTCGTGCTCTCCAGCGTGACCGACTCCAACGGCTTCACCGGCGACAGCGACTTCGTCGGGCTCGACAACTTCGCGCGGATGTTCACCCGCGACCCCGCCCTGCTCGACGCGCTCGGGAACACCGGTGTGTACGCGTTCTTCCGCATCGTCGTGCAGACCGTGCTCGCCTTCGGCATCGCGGTGCTGCTGAACAAGAAGATGGTCGGCGGCAACGTCTACCGGGCGACCTTCTTCGCGCCCATCGTGATCAGCCCGGTCGCGATCGTGTTCACCTGGTCGTTCATGTTCGACCCGACCACCGGCACCGTCAACACCACGCTGCGGGACCTGGGGCTCGGCTCCTGGGCGCAGGACTGGCTGGGCGACTACGACCTCGCGCTGTACAGCGTGATCCTCGTCGACATCTGGGCGAGCATCGGGTTCAGCGTCGTGATCTTCCTCGCCGGGCTGGGGACCATCCCCTCCGAGGTCCTGGAGGCGGCCAGGGTCGACGGGGCCACCGGCTGGCGCAGCCTCCGGCACATCACCGTCCCGCTGATGCGACCGACCTTCGGCCTGGTGCTCGTGCTCGCGGTCAACGGGGCGCTGCGGGCCTTCGACACCGTCTACCTGATGACCAAGGGCGGGCCGGGCGGCGCCACCGAGCTGTACATGACGCGCGTGTTCTTCGAGGGCTTCGTGAAGAACCACTTCGGCTACGCCTCGTCGATGGCCGTCGTCGTGATCGTCGTGCTCATCGGCATCGCCTACCTGCAGAACCGGTTCGAAAGGGAGATGTCGTGACCCCCTTCCCACGGCCGAGGCCGGCGACCCCGCGCGGAGGTGCGCGATGAACCACGTCAGGAAGCTGGCCAGGTCGGCACCGCGGCACCTGGTGCTGATGATCCTCTCCGCCGGGATGGTCTACCCCCTGGTGATCATGCTTCTCACCTCGGTCAAGTCCAACGCCGAGGTGCTGCAGAACCCCACCGGCCTGCCGCGCGCCCCCACCCTGGAGAACTTCGTCACCACCTGGTACGAGGGCAGGTTCGACCTGCTGTTCGCCAACTCCGTCGGGCTGACGCTGGTCAGCATGACCGCCGCCACCTTCGTGGCGGCGCTGGCCGCCTACGCGGTGGTGCGCAAGGCCACCCGCCTGGGGTCCGGGATCTACCTGCTGCTCGCCGCCGGGATCTTCCTGCCCATGCAGCTGGCCGTCATCCCCCAGTTCCGCGTGGTGCGGAGCCTGGGCCTGATCGACAACTACCTCGGCGTCGTCCTCGTCTACGTCGCCGGCTCGATCCCCTTCGGGGTGTTCCTCATGGCGGCCTTCATGCGGCAGATCCCGCGGGAGATCGTCCAGGCCGCGGTCATCGACGGCGCCGGCTACTTCCGGCTGTTCGGCAGCATCTTCCTGCCGCTGGCCCGGCCCGCCATCGTGACGTTCTGGGTGCTGCAGGGCGTCGGCATCTGGAACGACTACCTCGTGCCCTACCTGTTCCTGACGGACCCGGAGAAGCGCACGCTCACCACGGGCGTGCTCTACTTCCAGCAGCAGTACCTGGCCGACTGGGGCAACATCATGGCCGGCGTGGTCATCATGAGCCTGCCGGTCCTGCTGCTGTTCGTCTTCGCCCAGAGATACTTCGTCAGCGGCCTGTACGCCGGCGCCGTCAAGTAGAAGGCGAGTCCCATGCCCGACCCGACGCCTCGCCAACTGGACGACGTCGAGAACGAGATCTACCGCCGTACCCGGATCGCCGGGGACGACTTCGTGGACCGGCACGCGTCGCTGCACATCGAGACCGTGCCCGCCGTGCCTGTCGCACCCGCCGTGCCTGTCGCACCCGCCGTGCCTGTCGCACCCGCTGTGCCCGCCGCGCCTGTTCCGCCCGCCGCCGATCCGGCGCGGCCCGGCGCGGCCCCGGACGGGGCGGACCCCGGCCGGGTGATCAGCCTGGCCGGGCGGTGGCTCATGGCGGGGCACGAGCCCCGGCGGCAGTTCTCCATCGACCACTGGACCGCCCCCGCGGGCCGCAAACCGGCCGGGGAACCACCCTCGTGGTGGCGAGAGGACACCGACCGCGGTGGCTGGATCCCAGCGCGGGTCCCCGGGACCGTTCAGGCGGCCCTGGTGGAGGCGGGCCTGATGCCCGACCCGTTCTGGGACTCCGGCACCTACGACGAGCTGACCGCCCACGGCACGCCCGCCGAATGGCCGTGGCACTTCCGGCGCACCCGGGCGGAGCGCCAGGAGTGGTGGCTGGCCCGGACGTTCACCCTCCCGGCGTCGTGGCGGGGCCACCGCCTGCGCCTGGCCTTCGACGGGATCGACTACGCGGCGACGATCTACCTCAACGGCGCCCCGCTCCGCCACCACACCGGCATGTTCGGCGGCCCGGAGATCGACGTCACCGATCTGGTGCGGTTCGACGCCGGCAACGAGGTCGTGGTGCGGATCTTCCCGCCGCCGCGCGACTGGCACGGCGTGCCCAAGGGCAGCCCCGGGTGGGGATGGCACTACGGGCACCTGATCAGCATGGGCGTCTGGCGGGACGTGACCGTCGAGGCCGTCCCCGACGTCGAGGTGCTCGACCCCTTCGTGCGGACCGTCTCCCTGGACTCCGGGCGCGCCGGGCTGCGGGTGCGGTACGACGTCGTCAACCACGGCACCGTACCCGTGCGGGTCCGCCTCACCGGCCGGCTCGAGCACCCCGACGGCACCGGCGCGACCGGCTTCGAGAACACGGTGACCGCACAGCCCGGGACGAACCGCTACGAGACCGCGGTGACCGTCGAGTCCCCCGCCGTCTGGTGGCCGATGGGCTACGGCGGGCAGCCGCTCTACCGGCTCGCGCTCGACGCCTCCGCCGCCCGGGACGGCGGTGGCGAGGTCTCCGCCGCGGGCACCGCCTGCGAGTTCGGCATCCGCACCGTCGAGATGGCCACCGTGCCCGACTGGCAGGGCGAGGAGTACTACCGCTGGCAGTTCGTCGTCAACGGCCGCCGCATGTTCGTCAAGGGCGCCAACTGGTGCTGGACCGACCCGCTGCTCGGCGGCGGGTCCGGCAAGGACGAGCACCTCCTGGAACTCGCCCGCCGCGCCAACCTGCAGATGCTGCGCGCCTGGGGCGGGGGCATGATCGAGAGCGACGACTTCTACCGGGCGTGCGACCGCAAGGGCATCCTGGTCTACCAGGAGTTCCCGCTGTCCTTCGGGCTGCCCGAGGCCCCGGACACGGACCTGGGAGTGCTCGACCGGCAGGTCTCCCGCGTCGTGCGGCGCCTGCGCAACCACCCGTCGCTGGTGCTGTGGGGCGGCGGCAACGAGAACGCCCGGCCCACCGGCGCCGACGAGTCGCACATCCTGATGGGGCGGCGCTGCACCCAGTACGACCCCTCCCGGCCCTTCCACCGCACGAGCCCGTGGGGCGGCGGCGCGCACAACTACGTCGTCTACCACGAGGGGCAGCCGATCGACAGCGGCTACCGCGGCGTCGACGCCGTGATGTACGGCGAGTACGGCACCTCCAGCCAGTCGGGCCGGCAGAGCATGCTGCGCTTCCTGCCCGAGGAGAAGCTGCGCGAGTGGCCCCCGCCCGAGGACGGCGGCATCATGCAGCACCAGTCCCAGTTCGGCCTGTTCGACCTGGTCAAGCAGTTGCGCTACGCCGACTACGGCCCGGTGACCGGCTGGGACGAGATGATCGAGTACAGCCAGATGGCGCAGGGGGACGCCCTCAGGTTCGCGTCGGAGATGATCCGCGCCGGGAGCGGCCGGCACACGAGCGGGTACCTGTTCTACAAGCTCACCGACCTCTTCCCCGGCGCCTCCTGGTCGGTGGTCGACTTCTACGGCGTGCCCAAGCTCTCCTACTACCGGGCCCGCCAGTTCAGCCGTCCCCGCTCGGGGTTCGCGGTCTACGAGAAGCTCGACTGGGGACCCGGCGAGCGGTTCCGGGCGGACGTCCACGTCGCCAACGACTCTCCCGTCCCCCTGCGGGGGGCGAGCGTGACGTCGAGCGTCTACGGGGCCGACCTCCGGCTGCTGCACCGCCGCGAGAGCCGGGTGTCCGTGGGCGACGACGACCGGGTGCTCGCCCACGCGCTCGACATCGACCTCGGCGGCGACGGCGGCGGGGTCTTCCTGCTCGACGTCGCCCTGCGCGACGCGGACGGCGCCCTGCTCTCGGACCAGTGGTACTGGTTCAACGCGCACCCCAAGACCGCCCGGGTGCGCCGGATCGAGGCGCGGCCGATCGACGAGCTGGCGGACGAGCCGGTCCGTGAGCTGATCCGGGCCTACGCCGAGCCCCGGCCCGCGCCGCTGCTGGAGTTCCCCCGGACCCGGCTGCGGCTGGAGGTGGCCGAGGCGGCCGGCGGAGGCGAGCTGGTGCTGCGCAACATCGGCGACGTCGTGGCGTTCAACGTCATCGTGGACGGCTTCGGCCACGGTTACGGCGACTACCTGGAGGACAACGGCATCGGCCTGCACCCCGGCGAGGAACGCCGGATCCGCTACGAGACGGCCGCGGGGCGGATCGACGCCTCCCGCCTGTCGGCGCGGGCCTGGAACGCCCCGCGGGTCACCGTCTCGCCCCCCGGCCCCCTGCCCACCCCCACCGTTCCGGCGACCACCGCGGGAGACCCCGAATGACGTTCCACGAACTGAGCCGCGGCTGGACGGTGCGCGCGCGGTCCGGGCCGGTCCCGGCCGAGCTGCGTCCCCGTCTCTCGGCGGGCGTGCCCGCCGAGGTACCCGGCGTCGTGCACACCGACCTGCTCTCCGCCGGGCTCATCCCCGATCCCCATGTGGACGAGAACGAGAGCCTGCTGTCCTGGATCGGCCTGACCACCTGGGAGTACTCCGCCACGTTCGACTGGCGCGGTGGGGACGGGGCACGGCACGACCTCGTCGCCGAGGGCCTGGACACCGTCGCGACGGTCGTCCTGAACGGCACCGAGGTGGCGCGGACCGTCAACCAGCACCGCGGCTACCGCTGGAACGTCTCCTCGCTGCTGCGCGAGGGGGCCAACGAGATCCGCGTCACCTTCGACTCCGCGATCGGGTACGCCCGGGAGCAGGAGAAGATCCTCGGTGAGCGGCCGCACTCCTACCACCACCCGTACAACGCCGTCCGCAAGATGGCCTGCAACTTCGGCTGGGACTGGGGCCCGGACGTGGTGACCGCGGGCATCTGGCGGCGGATCGGCGTCGAGAGCTGGTCACGGGCGCGCCTGGCCTCGGTCCGCCCGCTCACCTCGGTGACGGGCGACGCGGGTGGCGGGGGCACGATCACCGCCGCCGTCGAGATCGAATGGGAGCGCCCCGGCCTGACCGGGCCGGTCTCGCTGACGGTCGAGGCGGCGGGCCGCACGGCGAGCGTCCCGGTGGTCCCGGGGGCGGGCACGCGCGACCGGGCCGAGGCCGTCCTCCGCCTGGACGGCGTCGAGCTCTGGTGGCCGCGCGGCCACGGCGCCCAGCCGCTCTATCCCGTCTCCGTCACCCTGCGAGACGACACAGACGACACAGACGGTGCAGACGGTGCAGACGACACGGACGGCACCGCGGGGGCGGCGAGCCCGGACGGCGCGGCCGCCCCGAAGGGCCCGGACCCCGTGGCGGGCCCACTGTCGGAGTGGTCGGGGCGCGTCGGATTCCGGACCGTGGAGGTGGACCTGACGCCCGACCCGGACGGCAGCCCGTTCACGTTCCGGATCAACGGCGAGCCGGTCTACGTGCGCGGCGCCAACTGGATCCCCGACGACACCTTCCTCCCCCGCGTCACCCGCGCGTCGCTGGAACGCGCCGTCGGCGAGGCCGTCGCCTCGAACATGAACCTGTTGCGTGTGTGGGGCGGCGGCGTCTACGAGTCGGAGGACTTCTACGACATCTGCGACGAGCAGGGCATCCTGGTCTGGCAGGACTTCCTGCTCGCCTGCGCGGCCTACGCCGAGGACCCTCCGCTGTACGCGGAGTTCGAGGCCGAGGCCCGCGAGGCGGTGACCCGCCTGGCGGCCCACCCCAGCCTGGTGCTGTGGAACGGCGGCAACGAGAACATCTGGGGCTACGCCGACTGGAACTGGCGCTCCCGGCTGGGATCCCTCACCTGGGGCGAAGCCTATTACGTCGACCTGTTCCCCCGCGTGGTGGCCGAGCTGGCGCCCGGCACGCCGTACTCGCCGGGAAGCCCGTTCTCCTTCAGCCGTTACCTGCACCCCAACGACCCCGCCCACGGGCTGACGCACATCTGGGACGTGTGGAACACCCGCGACTACGGCGTCTACCGCGACTACCGGCCCCGGTTCGTGTCGGAGTTCGGCTTCCAGGGGCCGGCCACCTGGGCGACGCTGAGCTCGGCGGTGCATGACGACCCGCCGAGCCCGTCCGGCCCGGCCATGCTGGCGCACCAGAAGGCCAGGGACGGCAACGGCAAGCTCGCCCGGGGGCTGCGCGGGCACCTGCCCGAGCCGGAGTCGATCGACGACTGGCACTGGGCCACCCAGCTCAACCAGGCCAGAGCCGTCGCCTTCGGCATCGAGCACTTCCGCTCGCTGTTCCCGCTCAACACCGGCGCGGTCGTCTGGCAGCTCAACGACTGCTGGCCCGCCGTCTCCTGGGCCGCCGTCGACGGCCGGGGCCGGCGCAAGCCCCTGTGGTACGCGCTGCGGAGGGTCTACGCCGACCGCCTGGCCACCGTCCAGCCCCGGCCGGACGGCCTCGCGCTCGTCGTGCACAACGACGGCCCGGAGCCGATGGCCACGACCGCCACCGCCCGGCGGATGACCCTGGCCGGGGCGGAGCTGGCCGTCGCGCGGTTCGACGTGCGCGTGGAGGCGCGCGCCGCCGCCCGGGTGACGCTGGCACCCGGGCTGGCCGAGCCCGGGGACGTGTCGGGCGAACTGCTGGTCGTCGACCTGGCGTCCGGGCAGCGGGCGTTCTGGTACTTCGCCGAGGACGTCGACCTGGCGCTGGACCCGGGGGCGCTCGACGCCGCCGCGGAGGCGGCCGACGGCGGCTACCTCGTCCGCGTGCGGGCGTCGTCGCTGGTCAAGGACGTCACCCTGCTCGCCGACCGGCTCGCGGCCGACGCGGAGGTCGACGAGGCTCTCGTCACGCTCCTCCCGGGGGAGAGTTTCCGGTTCCGGGTGTCCACCGCGGAACGCCTGGAGGAGGCCGCGCTGACCGCCCGCCCGGTCCTGCGCTCGGCCAACGACCTGGTGGGCCGGGCGCGCCCCGCCGCCACCTGACCCCGGCCCGGCGGGCGTTCCCGCGCCACCGGCGCGCCGGAGCGCCCGCCCGGCCCGCCGATCAGCGCGGCCCGCCGACACCCGGCCCGTCGTCGCCGCCCGGCTCATCGGTGCCGCCGGGCGGACCGGCCGCGTCGGGGTCCGCCTCCTCCGCGGCCCGGATCGCGTCGTCCCAGGGCGACCCGGCCTCCCGGCCCGGCACGTCGGCGGGCCCGCCGGGAGCGCCGGGCTCGTCGGGCGGCTGGAGGAGCTGCCGGACGACCGGTGTGTCGAGGAAGGAGGAGACGGCCTCGACCATCCCCTCCCCCAGGGGGCGGAAGGCGTCCACCACCGCCTGTGCCGGGGCGCCGAAGCGGGTGCCGAGCTCGTGGAGGAAGTCGTCCAGGAACTCCGGCAGGGGCGGCACCGGCAGGCCGAGCTGGTGACGCGGCGCCGCCTTCTCCGGCGGCGACCAGCGCATGGAATCGTCGCTCATCGCGAGCCACTCGTCGACGGCTCCGTCGATGGAGTCGAGCACGTGATCGGGATCGTCCGGCATGGCGGCTCCCCCCGTCGCTGGGATCCGATAACACGACGGTACCTCGCTCCGCCCCAGCCGGGCAGTGGCCGCGAGGGCCTCACCCCCCGTGAGGGCGTAAACGCCGTTCGTTAGGCTGGATAACGCGTCAAGGCAGTCCACTGCGGCCGTCCTGCGGGGGGGATGTGTCATGGCCGTGACCAGTCCGGGCTCAGGTGTGTTCCGCCGCAAGCCCATCGAGCACATCGAAGAGCCCGAAGGCGCCCGGAGCGAGCAGCTCAGCCGCGTGCTGGGGCTGTGGCAGCTCACCGCGATCGGGGTGGGCGGCATCATCGGGGCGGGCATCTTCGCGCTCGCGGGCGCCGTCGCCAACGGCACGGCCGGCCCCGCCGTCGTGGTCTCCTTCCTGGTCGCGGGGGTGGCGAGCGCGGCGGCGGCGTTCTCGTACGCGGAGTTCGCCGGGCTGATCCCGAAGGCCGGGTCGGCGTACACCTACGGCTACGCGGTCCTGGGCGAGCTGGCCGGCTGGTTCATCGGCTGGGACCTGCTGCTGGAGTACACGGCGATCGTCGCGGTCGTCGCCATCGGCATCTCCGGCTACTTCTCGTTCCTCCTGACCGACCTGGGGATCGGGCTGCCCGCCTGGATGCTGGGCGCGCCCGGGACGGGCGAGGGGCACCGGGTCGACCTGTTCGCCGCCCTGCTCTGCCTGCTGATCGCCTACCTGCTGAGCCTCGGCATCCGCAGCGCGGCCCGCTTCGAGGTGGCCGTCGTCGTGCTGAAGGTCGCCGTGGTGCTGCTGGTCATCATCGCCGGCGCCTTCTACGTCAACCCCGCCAACTACGTCCCGTTCTTCCCGTACGGCGTCGGCGGCGCGCTCACCGGCGCGGCCACGGTCTTCTTCGCCGTCTTCGGCTACGACGCCATGAGCACCGCGGCCGAGGAGTCCAAGGACGCCAAGCGCCACATGCCGAAGGCGATCATCTACTCGCTCGTCATCTCGATGGTGCTCTACGTGCTGGCCTGCCTGGTCCTGACCGGGATGCAGAGGTACGACCGGATCGACAAGGAGAGCGGCTTCTCCACGGCGTTCCAGTCGGTCGGCCTGCGGTTCCTGGCCGACGTGATCGCCGTCGGGGCGATCGTCGGCATCCTCACCGTCATGTTCACGTTCCTGCTCGGCGTGACCCGCGTGTGGTTCTCGATGAGCCGCGACGGCCTGCTGCCGAGGTGGTTCGCCAAGACGCACCCGACGCGGCACGTGCCGACGCGCGTGACCTGGATCGCCGGCGTCATCTCCGCGATCATCGCCGGTTTCCTCCCGATCGCGGAGGCGGCCGAGCTGACCAACATCGGCATCCTGCTCGCCTTCGTGGTGGTGTGCGCGGCGGTGATCGTGCTCCGCTACCGCCACCCCGAGCTGCCCCGGACCTTCCGCTGCCCCGGGGTGCCGGTGGTGCCCGCGATCGGGATCTTCTTCTCCCTCTGGCTGATCACCTTCCTGCGCTGGGAGACCTGGGCGCGCTTCGCGATCTGGTTCGTCATCGGCATGATCGTGTACTTCACGTACTCCTACCGGCACTCCGCGCTCGCCGGGGCGCGTCCCACGGCCCGCGGCGAGGGCCGCTGACGCCCCCGTCCCCGGTCCGGCGGCGTGGAAGGGCCGGGGCGGGGCCCCGGGACGACGATGAGGAATCTTGGAACAGAACATATGGATCATCGCCCGCGAAACTGGCATACCCTCTTCAACTGGGGGAATGAGCTGGCGGTGCTCTATCGAACCCGTGCCGCGACCGGCGACACCCGCACCTTCCTCAGCGCGATCGTGCGCCACCCGCACCAGTTGGGGGCGATCGCCCCCAGTTCGAAGGCCGTCGCCCGGCTGGCCGCGTCCGTCGTCCCCGACACGCCCGGAGCCGTCGTGGTGGAGCTCGGCGCCGGCGGCGGGGTGATCAGCGACGCGATCCGCGACCGCCTGCCGCCGGGCGGGCGGCAGATCGCCGTGGAACTCAACGACGACATGGTCCGCCACCTGCGGCGCAGCCGCCCCTGGCTGGAAGTGGTCCCCGGCGACGCGGGCGACCTGGGCGACCTGCTCACGCGGGCGGGGGTGACACGGGCGGACGCGGTCGTCTCCTCGCTGCCCTGGACCCTGTTCGACGACCCGCAGCAGGAGCACGTCCTCGGCGAGATCGCGGCCTCGCTCGTCCCCGGCGGGAGGTTCAGCACCGTCACGACGCTGGCCGTGATGCCCATCCCCCGGTTCCGCCGGTTCCGCACCCTGCTGGACCGCACCTTCGCCACCGTCGGCACCCTGGGCCCGGTCTGGCACAACATCCCGCCCGCCCTGGTCTACACCGGCACCCGGGCGGCCGCCGCCGGACGGCCCGAAAAGGCGGGCCGGGACCTGCCGGAGCCGCGCCGGTAGGGCCGCCGGACGCCGCGCTCCGGGCGGTGGCACGCGCCGGAGACCACCGGCCGGGCGGCGGCCCGGCCGCCGTCACCGCGTGGTCAGGACAGGGCCGGGCGGCTGCCGACGCCCTGCATGTGATCCCGCAGCCGCCGGCGGCTGTTGATCCCCAGCTTTCCGTAAATGTTTCGCAGGTGATAGTCGACGGTGTGCATGCTGATGAAGAGTTCGGCTGCGATCTCCTTATTGGTCAGGCCGTTGCCCACGAGATGCGCGACATGGCGTTCGCGCTCCGTCATCCCCTCAAGTTTGTCGGCCTGAGACGATTCGAAGTGCTCCCCTTCCGCGAGCAGCCCCTCGCACCGCCGGGCGAACGGGAACGCGGTGATCGCCATGAACCGGTCGCGCGCCGTGGTCAGCCATGTGCGCCCTTCACCCCTCTCACCGGCGGCGAGCAGAGCCGCACCGTAACTGTGCTCGGCGGACGCGCGATGAATCGGGTTCTCGTCCGCGCGCACCGGGCTCTTCACGGCGGTCTCGTAAAGGCGCATGGCGGCCTGGCGATCACCGCTCCTCTCCATGAGCCTGCCGTGCAACCAGGATTCCGGAAGGCGGAGATAGGGGGTCTCCGCGGCGAGCGACTTCAGATGCTCCATGGCCTTCTCCGCCTCTGCCCTCCGGTCGCACTCGATGAGCGCCTCCGCGTGCAGGGGAACCCACCACAGTTCCAGCAGCCGCTGCCCCGCGGTGTCGGGTACGTCGAGCAGGGGACGCAGGGCGTCCAGCATCGACCGGTGGTCACCCGCGGCTTGGGAGATGGTGGCCTTCGCGATGACGGGCCAGGCCAGGCAGCTCACGCCGAGGAGGGACTCATCGGCGATCCGGGCGTACCTGCGCGCTGAGACCACGTCGCCGCGGCCCGCGTGAACACACGCGAGCAATCCGTACGAGTGTGCGTAGAGCCATGGCCTGCCCTCAGCCGACTGGACGACGATGGAGTTCCGGGCGCTGATCATCGCCTCGTCCCACACACCGGACAGATACCGGACGAGACCGAGGTGGACCTGTCCGAATTCGTCAAGCATGGACAGTCCGGCGATCTTCCCGAGCTCCAGGCCGGCCACGATGTCCTTCTCACCGGAGCGCAACTCTCCCGACAGGGCGCGGTAGATGCCGCGCCACATGAGCCGGTCCGCTTCGGAGTCCACCTCCGAGCGGCCTGCCGGGGCGTAGACGTCCTCCAGCTGCCGGAGAGCGGTCCGGGCTCCCCGAAAACCGGAACTGTACACCAAGTTGATCTTGGCGCGACGGGTGAAGTGCCGGCCCGTCGAGTTCATGCGCAGAACGTGCCGGGAGAAGCGCGCGGCCTCCTCTCCCCGCCCCTCGATGACACAGTGTGTTCCCAGCCAGACACCTGCCATGGCCGCGGCCCAGTCCATGCCCGGAACCGCCTCGGCCGATTCCATCGCTCGCGCCATCTGGCGTTCCGACGCGGCGGGGGCGCCCTGAGAGATCGCAAAGGCGGCGACGACCAGGTCACGCAGAGGTGTGGGCCCGCACGAACGCACTTCATGCATCAGCGGCTCCACCCGTGAGAACTTGTCGAGCCATATCAGGTAGGCGGCGGCGGTGAGCAGCAGCCGCTCACGCTGCTCCCGCGCGCCGACGAGGTCCGCGGCCCAGAGAAGGTAGGTCGCGGCGCGCTCCATGTCGCCGGCCTCGATCGCCTCCGTGGCGGCCTGCTCCAGATCCGAGGCGAGACGAGGCGAGGCTCCCGCGGCGGCGGCGACCTTGTGCCTCCAGCTGGACGTGCTGTCGACCAGGGGAGCCGCCGCAGCGTGCAGTTCCCGCAGCCGGCGCGCGGGGGTCGCGCTCAGAATCACGTCCCGCTGGAGTGCGTGCCGAAGCGACACGTGACGTATCAGACCGTCGGAACGGTGCCGGACCATACCCGCGTCGACCAGGGGCTGAACGGCGGCCGACATGTCTTCCACACCCGACAGACGGGCCGCGAACCTGAGCGGGGCCCAGCCGTCCAGGACAGCGAGCGCTTCGAGGAGGGCTCTGGAGTCCGCCGGCAGAATCTCGAACTGATGGCGCAGGGCAGCCGACAAAGGCTGCGGCACGGGAACGAGACCCGGCGCGACCGCGAGGCGCGGGGCGGCTGTTTCCGCCAGGACCGTCTGGAGATACAGGGGATGCCCGTGCGTGATCCGGTGCAGGCGCTCCGCCGTCCCCGGCGGGGGAGAATGTCCTCCGGCGCTCCCTTCCACCCACTCCACGACATCTTCCAGGGAAAGAGCGTCCAGCACCAGACGATGACCGTTCGGAACACCGAGTATCAGTCGCCGCCAGTCGCACGCGCTCCTCGGGAGGGCCGCCTCTTCGGTCCTCAGGGCGAAGACGAGGAGGACGCGGTCGGCCCAGAGGCGTCGCATCACGAAAGCCAGAACTCGCTGCGACAACTCGTCGGTCCAGCTCATGTCGTCGACGACGACGGCCACCGGTCTCGCCGCCTGGAGCTCGTCCAGCAGGCGAATGAACTGGGCCCCGACCGAGAACGGCGAGGTGCTGTCCCCGGAGGATGGGAAAAGGGCGCCCCTCCCGAGGAGCGGGAATTCCGCGAGCCAAGCATCCGGCACGTTCCTGGTCAGCTGGCCGATGACTCCGAACGGAAGGTCCGTCTCGGTCCTGTCCCCGGTGGCCTGCAACACCAGGAAATCCCCCAGGTCCTGAAGCAACCTGTTGATGAGGGATGTCTTCCCGATCCCCGCCTCGCCCTCTATGAGCACCGCCCTGGCCCATCCCGATCGGACGCTCCGCGCGTACTCCGAGAAGAGCAGGATTTCATCCCGCCGCCCGAAGAACCGGGCGGGCTCGCCGAGCACCTCGTCGCCGTCTCCCTTCCGCGGTCCGGGCAGGGAGCGGGGACCGGCGACGGATATTCCTTTCCCAAGGTCGGCGAGGCGTTCTTCCATAAATCGTGTGCACCATTTTCCCAGTGTGGCCGGACGGGCATCGGAGACTTCCGCCGTTACGCGCGGGCCCCCGGTTCGTCACCGCGGGTGCCGGAATACGGTGACGGCATCAGAATATTCCGGGGCCCGGCGTGAGGATGCCGCCGGGGTCGTATCTCCTCTTCGCATCAGAGAATTCTTCCCATGCCGATCCGTATCGATCCCTCCACTGATCTCCGGACAGTATCAGGGGAGCATTCGGGTAATGCGTTCCACCCCACTTCCTGGCTCGTTCGTACAGGGATCTGTTATGGGCGATCGCGATCTCCGAGAAATCCCTTTCCACTGATTTCAGGATGCCGAACAGGAAACACCTGTTTTCCTGCTCGGGCACGCGGAACAGGGGAAGCCCGAGCCGTCTCCTGTCAAGGGCGTAGAAGAGCACGGGAAAGTAATGGTCGACCTCTCCCGGGCTGACCTCGGCCAGGGCCTCGGCGGCGAAACCCCGGATCTCGGAGGCCGGCACGAAGATGTCGCTCCACGCGTGGGAGCGCTCACGGAGACCTTTCTCCTCGATCTCGGCCATCTGCGGCCCCATCCTCATCGCCCAGTCACGGTAGGGGATCTCGACAACGGACACCGAACCGGGAGCGGTGTCCAGCCCTGCCAGGACGTGGTCATCGTCCGGGCGGGCGGAGGGCGTGACGAAGGAGACCAGCTGAAGGCGGTGATTCCATCGCGATCCACCGTCACCCGGGAGCGCCAGACCGAGAACGTAGTCGGCCCGACCGTCATCAACGGCGATCATGTGATTCGAGAGCTGGTCCGCCACCCGGTCGTAGGAGAGTTCGTATACGCGCACGTGTGTGGGCGACGGCACGAGGCGGACGGTCGCCCGCACGATGATCCCACATTGGCCGAGCCCGCCGAGCACCGCCTCGAACAGATCCTTCCGGATCGATCGGGAGCAGGTGACCAGTTCGCCTGCGCCGGTGACGACCTGCACTTCCAAGGTGTTGTCTATCTGCAGCCCGTGCCGGAAGGCGCTGCCGCCGATTCCCCCCATGGACAGCGTTCCGCCGACGCTGATCCCCAGGAAGTCCGTGAGCACCGGAGGCGTGAGACCATGGGGAAGAGTCCGGTCGACCACTTCGTCCCACAGGATTCCGGCACCGACGGTGACGCGGTCCTTCTCCAGGGAGTGGACGGCGGAGAGCCCGCCCGTCTCCAGCACGATGCCCCCGGTGACCTGCGACTGGCCTCCGAGCGAATGCCCTTGACCGCGTGGCGCGACGGGGATCCCGCGCTCCCGGCAGAATTTCACCACTGTGATGACGTCGTCGACGTCGTGCGGCCGGACCACTGCGGCAGGCCGGCTTCTGACGAGACGGCCGAAGTCCCGGGACACGTTCTCAAGGGCATGCGGAGCGACGGTCAGGGAGCCGCGGAGACGTTCTCCGAGCAGGCGCAGCGGATCGCCCGGAGGCGGCGACTGTGACATGTGATCTCTCCGGCGTTTTTCATGTGGGGCGCGCGGCAATCGAGCGGGGGCACCGGCCGACCGGGAACAGAACAGACCTCGGATATGGAAAGCCCGGGCAGTTCAACACCGTCCGCATGCGGCATCGTCACAGAGCCGGCCGCGACGCACCCCACGCGAAATACGTAGTCGCCCCGGCCGTCGTGGACATAACCGGAGCGCCGGACGGTCACTAGAGAAGTCCAAGAATGCGCAGAACGGTCTCCTGGCGATTTCCAATGACGCCGCCGGAACATGGCCACGCGAACCGCGAGAGAACTCACCTGCATCGGAGTAGCCGATTGGAACCCCCGGCATGCGCAGAGAACTCCGGGCAGGGCCGCCTCCCGGGTATCCGCACTGCCTCCCCTGACGACGGCGTGGGCCGACGGGGGCCGACGGAACGGAGGCGGAGTCCGTGTGCGGGATGAGCCGGGACGACCGCCGCCGTGCCCGCTCCCCCGTTCAACCGGCCTTCTTTTCCTTGGCGCCGCGCGGTCTCGGATCCGGCGGCAGCCATGTCATGCACCTGTTGGTCTCAGCGCACATATGAGATGGGAAAAACGAATGAGCGATCGACGCGGGCAGGTGTCCTGGGAACACGTCCCGGAACCGTACCGGGCGAAAGTCATCGAATCCATCCGGCTTCCATCGAAGGCCGAGCGGGAGGCGCGGCTGAGGGAGGCCGGCTACAACCCGTTCTACCTCAAGTCCCAGGACATCTATGTCGATCTCCTGACGGACAGCGGCACGGGAGCCATGAGCGACGCCCAGTGGGCCGCGCTGATGCTCGGCGACGAAACATACGCGGGCTCGCGCAGCTACGACGTCTTCGAACGGACGGTTCGGGACATCACCGGATACGAACATGTCGTACCGGTGCATCAGGGCCGCGCGGGAGAACACCTGGTGATGGAGAGCCTCGTCAAACCGGGTGACATCGTGCTCAGCAATACGCTCTTCGACACGACCCGTACCCATGTCGAACAGCGGGGCGGGCTTCCCGTCGATCTGCTGGCCGACATCGCGTGGGACTACGACCACCCGCATCCGTTCAAGGGAAATTTCGATCTCGACAAGCTCCGGGCGGCGCTCGAACATCACCGTGGCCGGGTGGCGGCCGTCGTCGCGACCGTCGTCAACAACCTCGCCTACGCTTCACCCGTCTCGCTCGACAACATGCGGAGCGTCCGTGAACTTGCTCGCCGATTCGGCGTCCCGGTATACATCGACGCGGCGAGGTTCGCGGAAAACGCCTGGCTGGTGACCCAGCGGCAGGACGACCAGCGGGGGCGCCCGGTCGCGGACGTCGCCCGCGAGTTCTTCTCCCTGGCGGACGGGTGCTGGATGAGCGCCAAGAAGGACGGCCTCGTGAACATCGGCGGCTTCGTCGCGGTCAGCGACGAGCATCTCGCGGACGAATGCCGCCAGCGGCTCGTGTTGTACGAGGGCTTCCCGACGTACGGCGGCCTCGCCGGGCGTGATCTGCAGGCCCTCTCGGTCGGGCTACGCGAAGGACTCGAATCGGATTACCTTCGTCACCGCACCGCGCAGGTCGAGTATCTCCATGACGGCCTGCGCGACGCCGGCGTGACGGTCTGCACTCCACCTGGCGGATCCGGCGTGTACGTCGACGTGGCAGCTCTCTACCCTCATCTCTCGCCGGAGGACAACCCGGGCATCACGGTGACGGCAGACCTCTACCTGCAGGGCGGCGTGCGGATGTCCGCGGGAGTGTTCGAGCTCACCACGGTCAATCCCGCTACCGGAAACCTCGTGAAGAGGGATTTCAGCTGCGCGCGGCTCGCACTGCCACGGCGTGTCTACGGCAGGGCCCATCTCGATCACGTCATCGGAACGATGCGGAAGGTCCTCGACGGCGCCGGCGGGGCGCCCGCCTACAAGCGCGTAAGCTCGCCACGCGTACTCGCCCACTTCTTCGCCCGGTACGAGCCCGTCCCGCCGGGTACGGGCTCTCGGCACTCCGTTCCGTAGAAGACGCCGGTGGGGGCCGGAACCGCCGGCCGCCGGAGCGGCGCGACGGCGGGACCGCGTCGGAGGGCCGCGATCCCGCCGTCGGGGATGTCCAGGCCGAGACCGGGGGTGCGTGACCCGGCTCCCGTTACGGGGAAGGGCCGGTCAGCCGGGCGCCGTCCATGCGGATCGTCCCGCCGCCGAATGATCGCCGCGGTGCCGTCGAGCCCCGTCAGCCGTGTTCCTTCCCCGGCACCGAGATGGTGCCCCGGTCGTCCCTGGCCAGCGCCCGGCCGATCACCATGCGCTGGATCTGGTTGGTGCCCTCGAAGATCTGCATGACCTTGGCCTCGCGCATGTAGCGCTCGACGGGGAAGTCCCGGGTGTAGCCGTACCCGCCGAGCACCTGGACCGCGTCGGTGGTGACCTTCATCGCGTTGTCGGTGGCGACCAGCTTGGCGATGGACGCCTCCCTGGTGAACGGCAGGCCCCGGTCCTTCAGCCTCGCCGCGTGCAGGGTGGTGGCGCGGGCGCTCTCGACGGCCGCGGCCATGTCGGCGAGGAGGAACGCCAGCCCCTGGTGGTCGATGATCTTCTTGCCGAAGGTCTCCCGCTCCTTGGCGTAGGCGACCGCGGCGTCGAGCGCCCCCTGGGCCAGGCCGGTGGCCACGGCCGCGATGCCGAGGCGCCCGGAGTCGAGCCCCTGCAGGGCGATCTTCAGGCCCTCGCCCTCGGCGCCGAGCCGGCGCTCGACCGGGACGCGGACGTCCTCCAGGCGCATGGTGGTCGTGTGCGATCCGGTGAGGCCCATCTTCCGCTCGGGCGGGTCGGCCACCAGCCCCGGGGTGCCGGCGGGGACGAGGAAGCAGGAGATCCCGGTCCGCTCGTCCGACGTCCGGGCCATCACCTTGTAGAAGTCGGCCTGGCCGCCGTGCGTGGTCCAGGCCTTGGCGCCGTTGATCACGTACTCGTCGCCCTCGCGGCGGGCCCGGGTGCGCATCGCCGCCGGGTCGGAGCCCGCGTGGGCCTCGCTCAGGCAGTACGCGCCGAGCAACTCGCCGCCGAGCATGTCCGGCAGCCAGCGTCGCCGCTGCTCCTCGGTGCCGAAGGCGGCCAGGCCGAAGCAGGACAGCGCGTGCACGCTGACCCCGACGCCGACGCTGGACCACACGGCCCCGATCTCCTCCAGCACCTGCAGGTACACCTCGTAGGGCTGGCCGCCGCCGCCGTACTCCTCGGGATAGGGCAGGCCGAGCAGCCCCGCCCGGCCCAGGGTGCGGAAGACGTCGCGCGGGAAGGCCTCGGAGGCTTCGTCCCCGGCGGCCCTGGGGGCGAGTTCCTTCTGGGCGAGTTCGCGGACCAGCGCCATCAGGTCGGCGGCCTCGTCTGTCGGCAGGACGCGGGTTGCAGGCATGGGAGTCCTTAGGCTCGTACTGTTATGGGTACCAAAGTATCAATTCTGGTACTATCCCGGTATGGCCAGACCCCTCTCGGAGAAGTCGCGCGCACGGCGCGAGGAGATGATCGGCGAACTCCTCGCCCTGTTCCTGGCCGAGGGCTTCGCCGCGTTCAGCCTCGAGGAGCTGGCCCGGCGGCTGCGCTGCTCGAAGAGCACGCTCTACCTCGTCGCGTCGAGCAAGGAGCAGATCGTGGTCACCGTCGTGCGCGCGTTCTTCAAGGGCGCCGCCGCCCGGATCGAGGCCCGGGTCGCCGCGTCGGAGAACGCTCGGGAGCGGCTCGCCGACTACCTGGAGGCGGTCGCCGAGGAGTTGCGGCCGGCGTCGCCGGCGTTCCACGCGGACCTCGCCGCGTTCGCACCGGCGAGCGAGGTCTACCTGGACAACACCCGTGTCGCGGCCAGGCGGGTCCAGGACCTGGTCGCCGCGGGGGTCGAGGCGGGCGAGCTGCGTCCCGTCGACGCGTCGTTCGTGGGTGCCGCCGTGGGGCAGGTGATGGCCGCCATCCAGCGCGGCGAGATCGGGACGGCCACCGGCCTGGACGACGCCGAGGCCTACCGCCGGCTCGCCGACCTCGTCGTCTCGGGCCTCAGCCCGCTCCGCGACTCCGAGCCCGTGCCGGCAGGCTAGCCACCGAGCCTGCGGACGCCGAGCTCGTGGAGGCGTCCGAGCATGTCGGCCGGGTCGGCGTAGACGCGGAAGGCGGCGGCGCGTTCCAGCTCCTCCCGGCCGTAACCGCCGGAGAGCAGGCCGACCCCCAGCGCCCCGGCCCGGCGGGCGGCCAGCAGGTCCCACACGCTGTCGCCGACGACCATCGCGAAGCGCGGGTCGATCCGGAGCAGGGCGGCTCCGGCGAGGAAGAGGTCCGGGTCGGGCTTGGCGTGCCGTACCAGGTCACGGGTGACCATCGGCGTGTCGTCGGGGAGGCCCAGCATGCCGAGCGCGGGGCTCGCGGTCACCGCGCGGCCGCTGGTGGCGATCGCCCAGGGCACCTTGCGGGCCGTCAGCTCCGCCAGGAGCTCGGCCGCGCCGGGCAGCGGGCGGACCGAGTCGAGCTGCTCGGTGTAGGCCTCCGCGTGCGCCCACTGCAGGTCTTCGATCTGCTCCTGGCTCAGCGACAACCCCGTCTCCCGCAGCAGGGCGGTGACGAACAGGCCGCCGCTCATGCCGATCCGCCGGTGGATGCGCCAGACGGGCAGGTCGATGCCCAGCCCGGACAGCGCGGAGCGCCAGGCGATCACGTGCTGGTAGACGCTGTCGATGAGCGTCCCGTCCAGGTCGAAGAGGAAGGCCGGCGTCGGCGGCTCGGGATATGTCAGTTCCAGGTTCATGCCCTCATTGTTCAGAGGGGCCGACCTCCGCCGGAGGCCGGGGCTGCCCGCGGGGCAACCGGAATAAACATCCGTTTACCTGGGTTGCCGCGTCCATGGCTGAAGACAACATTCGTGGCGTGGCGCGCGGGTCCGCCGAATTCCCGCTCTCGGTCCTGGAACTGGCCGTCGTCGGGGCGGGTGTGACCCCCACCGAGACCCTGCGGGCGAGCACCGAGCTGGCCAGGCGTGCGGAGGAGTGGGGCTACCACAGGATCTGGGTCGCCGAGCATCACGGGATGCCTTCGGTGGCCAGTTCCTCCCCCGCGGTGTTGATCGCCCATCTGGCCGCGGCGACCACGACGATCCGGCTGGGCTCCGGAGGCGTGATGCTGCCCAACCACGCCCCCCTGATCGTCGCCGAGCAGTTCGGCACCCTGCACGCGCTTCACCCGGGCCGCATCGACCTCGGACTCGGCCGGGCCCCCGGCACCGATCCGGCCACCGCGCGGGCGCTGCGCCGGCACGGGCCGGACGCCGACGACTTCCCCGAGCAACTGGCCGAGCTGACCGCCTTCCTGGACGGCTCGTTCCCCGAGGGGCACCCGCTGGAGCGGGTCGTGGCGGTCCCCCGCTCCCCCGAGTCGGGCCGCCCGCCGATCTGGCTGCTCGGCTCCAGCGGCTTCAGCGCCCAGCTCGCCGGCATGCTCGGCCTGCCGTTCGCGTTCGCCCACCACTTCAGCGCGGACAACACCCTCCCGGCCCTGGAGCTGTACCGGTCGTCCTTCGAGCCGTCCGACGTGCTCGACCGGCCGTACGCGATGATCGGCGTGTCCGCGGTGGCCGCCGACACGTCCGCGCAGGCGCTGCGCCTGGCCCGCTCGGGCGGGCTGTCCATGATCCGGCTGCGCCGGGGCGCCCCGCAGCCCGTGCCCACGCCCGAGGAGGCCGAGGCCTACCCCTACAGCCCGGTCGAGCGGAACTTCCTGGACGACTACCTGTCCAAGGTGGTGCTCGGCGATCCGGGCGAGGTCCGGCAGGGCCTCGACGACCTGCGCAAGCGCACCGAGGCCGACGAGCTGATGATCACCACGATGGTGCACCACCCGGCGGACCGGATCCGCTCCTACGAGCTGATAGCCCGCGCCTACGATCTCGGTCGCTGACAGCCATATCTCCGCCGATAACCCAATAAATCTACGCATAATCTGCACAAGAGCCCGTTACGCTCCCGTTTCATGATCAATCCAAGGCGGAGATGGGTGAGCGTGCTGGTCTGGCTGCCGGTGCTGCCGTTCACGGTATGGGCGGTGCTCAGGGTCGGCGGCTGGACCCCGGCATGGCAGTGGGTCCCCCTGGTGGCGTTCACCCCGTACGTGGCGGCGGCCTCGGCGGTCCCGCTGCTCGCCGCCCTGGCGTCGCGCCGCCGGGCCGCGACGGCCGTCGCCCTGGTCACCTGCGTGACGCTGGCGGCGGCCGTGCTCCCCCGGCACTTCGGCGGCGACGAGCAGCCCGCGGCGGGCGGGCGGCTGCGGGTGCTCGCCACGAACCTGGCCGTGGGCGCGGGCGACACCGCGACCCTGATGAAGCTCGTGCGCGACCTCGACCCCGACGTGCTGGCCATCCAGGAGATCACCCCGGCGGCCCGCGACCGCCTGGACGAGGCCGGGCTCCGCACGACCATGCCGCACGTGGTTGACCGCGCGGTGGACGGCGTGTGGGGGTCCGCCATCTACGCCAGACACCCCATCACCGAGAAGCCGATGATCGAGAAGGGCAGGTTCCGCCAGGCCCGGGGGGTGCTGAAGCATCCGAGCGGCCACGAGATCGAGGTCGTCTCCGTCCACCCGTGCGCCCCCCGGTACGACTACAAGGTGCAGTGCTGGGCGGAGGGCCTGCAGGCGCTGCCCCGGGCCGGCGGGCGGCAACTGCGGGTGCTCGCCGGGGACTTCAACGCCACCCTCGACCACGGGCTCGTCCGCGACCTGCTGGCCGGCGGCTACCGGGACGCGGCCGACGTCACCGGGCTGGGGCTGACCGCGACCTGGCCGCAGCAGGGCTGGGAACCCGTCCCCGGCGTGGCCATCGACCACGTGTTCGCCGACTCCCGGATGACGATCAACACCTTCGGCGTCCACTCCCTGCCCCACACCGACCACCGCCCGGTCTTCGCCGAGCTCGGCCTGCCCCGCCACGCATCCGGCTGACCCGGGCCCGGCCCGCCACGGCCCGGCCGGCCGCTCACCCGCTCGGCTCCGCCCCGGCCTGTTCCGCCGCATCCTTCGCTTTCGTCGCATCCTCCGCTTCCGCCACGTCCGCCGCGGAGCCGGGCCGGGGCGGAGCCTCGTCCCGGCGGGTGCGGAAGGCGCCGAGGAACAGGGCGAGGGCGAGGACGGCGTACGGCAGCGCGGAGACGGTGAAGACCGTCGCGTGCCCGGTCACCTCCGAGGCCGCGGCGTAGGCGCCGTAGACGAGGACGGTGCCGAGGCCGGTGCCCAGCCCGGCGAGCGAGGTGACGGTGGCGCGGGCGTGACCCGTGATGCTCTCCTGCAGCCGCACGTCGGCCAGCACGCTCGCCAGCTGGAAGGCGCAGAAGGCCGCCGCGAGGGCGACGAACCCCGCCGCGGCCCCGCCGGCCGCCCCCGCGGCCAGGGCCAGGGCGCCGACACCGACGACCCCGGCGAGCGCCCGGTCCGTGAAACGCCGCCCGGTCACCGCCAGCGCGCCGCCGGCCGCGCCTCCCGCGGCGACCAGGAGCACCAGGAGCGGCACGATGGGCGCGGCGACACCGGTGTCCGCCGCGAGCAGCGGAATGTACTCCTCCAGCGCGCCCCACAGGACCGTCACCGCGGGCACCAGGAGCAGCGCCCGCCGGACCGGCCGGTGGGCACGCGCCTCGCGCAGGCCGTCGCGCAGGATCGCGGCGTGGCCGCGCAGCGACGTCGGCTCCCCGCCCGGCACGTGGTGCTCGGGGAAGGTCGTCGCGACGGCCGAGGCGAGCACGCACGCCAGCACGCTGGCGGCCCCCACCAGGGGGTAGCCGCCCAGCGCGAACACCGGGGCGGCCACGGCCATGGACGCCATGACGGCGCCGACGCCGACGGCGGTGGCGCGGCCCATCACCGCGGCGTAGCGGTCCGCGGCACCCAGGCGGTCGAGCTCGGTGTAGATCAGCGCCTCGGTCGCGCCCGACTGCAGCGCGCCCGCGGTGCCCCACAGCACGAAGCCCGCGGCGAAGGCCCAGTAGGAGGGCGCGAGCACCCACAGGGCGTAGCCCGCGGCGGTCAGCAGCGGCGCGAGGGCGAGCAGCCGGCGCCGCGAGACCGCGTCCGCCCACACCCCGGAGGGCACCTCCATCACGATGGAGGCGGCCGACCAGATCACGAAAAGTGAGGAGATCTCGGCGGTCGACAGACCTGTGCCGGCGAAGAGCAACGCGTAGAACGGATAGAGCAGAACGAACTCGTCGAGAAACGTGTAGGCGTAGAGCGTGACGGCCAGGCGCTTCGCGCGCGCGTCGGGCGCGCGGAACAGAGAAACGATCATGAGGTCCTTCTCACGGGGACTGCGCGGACTGGGGATGCGGGGCATCCCGGGGGTCCGCGGCAGCACGCGCCGCTCCGGCCTCGGGTAGAGCATCAATGTCGCCAGGTCATACCACCGATCCTACGGCCGCTCCCCCCGCCGCGGCTCCTCCTTTTCCGGCCGTCCGCGCCCCCCGCCGTCCGCGCCGCGGGCTTCCCGGCCGTCCCGTCCCCCGCCGTCCGCGCCCCCGGCGGCCCCGTGCCCTCCCGTCTGAGCCCCCGATCGCCCCTGCCGTACGGGACCCCGGCAGCCCCGCCCCTTTCCATCCGTGCCCCCGGCCGGATCGCCCGGCGGCGCTTTGGTATACATCGCAGATGGAGAGGCGGCGCGAGCCGCTGCCGTACGGGTGGCGGCCCACGAGGTCCCGGAGACCGCGGGCAGGGGGACGTCCCTTTCCGCGGCGGAGGCCGCCCGGGCGCATGCCATGGCGGCGCCGTCCCCGGCACGACCGATCGAAAAGGAGCAGCGCGTTGGGCAAGGAGCACGGCTACGAGGTCACGGTGCGCTGGACCGGGAACACCGGTTCCGGCACCGGCGGCTACCGCGCCTACGACAGGTCACACGACGTCCTCGCCGCGGGCAGGCCCGCCATCCTGGCGAGCGCCGACCCGGCCTTCCGGGGCGACCCGGAGCGCTGGAATCCCGAGGAGCTGCTGGTGGCCTCGCTCTCGCAGTGCCACATGCTCACCTACCTCGCGCTGTGCGCGCGCAACGGCGTCGTGGTGACCGGGTACGAGGATCTCGCCCGCGGGCGCATGGTGGAGACCCCCGGCGACAGCGGCCACTTCACCGAGGTCGTGCTCAACCCCGTGGTGACCGTCGCCGACGCCTCCATGGTGGACCTGGCCGGCGCGCTTCACGAGCGCGCGCACGCGGACTGCTTCATCGCGCGCTCGGTCAACTTCCCGGTCCGGCACGCCCCGGTCGTCCAGGTGGCGGGCGTCACCGTGTAGGACGCCATCGGGTAAGGGCGTCACGGCGCAACGGGCGGGGCGCGGCCCGGTCGGGTCGCCGGGCCGCGGCAGCCCCCGCCGGAGCCGGTGGGCACCGGGCGCGGCCGTCCCCCGGCACGGTCGAGACCGGGCGCGACCGGAACCGGACGCGGTGGGGCCAGGCGCACAGGGGCGTATCAGCGCAGGTCATCGGGGTATGTGACCCGTCGGCTACACGATGGGCGCCGTCAGACCAGTTGCCGCCGGGCTGCCGGGACACGGAAACTGGGACGTCGCCCGTGCCGTGCGGGTGACGGCGATCCGGCGGGGTGCCCACCGAGGGCGGTGGTGCGGAAGACCGATCGAAGGGGGGATGCGCGGCTCCGGCCTGCCACGTCACGATCGGCCGTCACTCCACCCGAGCCCCAAAGGAGCGTGCCGTCTGCCGATGCCCCCTGATACCGCATCCACCGACCCGGAGTCTCCCGACCGCGAACCACCATCCCCCCGGCAGCCCCGCCAGTGGCCGAACTCCCTGTGGCGCCTGAAATCGTACCTGCGCCCCTACGCCCTGCGCATGGCCCTGATCTGGATACCGGCCTTCGGCGCCGTCGGGATCGCCATCGTCATCCCGCTGATCGGCCGGGAGATCATCGACGGTCCCGTCGCCCGGGGCGACCACGGCGCCGTCCTCCCCCTCGCGCTGCTCGCCCTGGCGCTGGGCGCGGCGGAGGCCCTTCTGGTCTTCCTGCGGCGGTGGCTGCTGGCCGACGCCGTCCTGGGCCTGGAGACCAGGATCCGCGACGACCTCTACGAACACCTGCAGCGGCTGCCGATGGGCTTCCACGCCTCCTGGCAGTCGGGCCAGCTGCTCTCCCGCGCGACCACCGACCTGTCGGCGATCCGCCGCTTCCTCGGCTTCGGCCTGCTCTTCCTCGTCCTGATCACCGTGCAGATCGTCACGGTGACCGGGCTGCTCCTGCACATGTACTGGCCGCTCGGCCTGCTGGTGGTCGCCTCGGCGGTGCCGATCGTGGTCACCTCGTTCCGCTTCGAGCGCAGGTACATCGCCATATCCCGCAAGGTCCAGGACGAGCAGGGCGATCTCGCCACCGTCGTGGAGGAGTCGGCGGCCGGCATCCGGACGATCAAGGCGTTCGGCCGCGCCCGGCACGTCTCGGGTGTCTTCGGCGAGGGAGCGCGCAGGGTCTACCGGACCTCGATGGAGAAGGTGCGCCTGTCCGGCAGGTTCTTCACCTTCCTGGAGGTCGTCCCGAACGTCACCCTCGCGCTCGTGCTGCTGCTCGGCGCCCTGGCGGTCGGCGCGGGCACGCTGACCCTGGGCACGCTGGTGGCCTTCACCACGCTGATGCTCCAGCTCGTCTGGCCCATCTCCGCGCTGGGCCACATCCTGACCCTGGCCCAGGAGGCGATGACCGCGGCGGACCGGGTGCTGGAGGTGCTCGACACCGAGCCCGGGATCGTCGGCGGCACGCGGGTGATCGAACGCCCCCGCGGCCACCTGCGCTTCGAGGGCGCGGGCTTCGCCTTCCCCGGCTCCGCGGAGCCGGTGCTCCGCGACGTCTGGCTGGAGGTCCGCCCGGGCGAGACGGTCGCGGTGGTGGGCGCCACGGGGTCCGGCAAGACCACGCTGACCGCGCTGGTCCCCCGCCTGTACGACGTCAGCGCGGGCCGTGTCACGATCGACGGGGTCGACGTCCGCGACCTGCCGCTGCCCGTGCTGCGCTCGCTGGTGGCCACGGCCTTCGAGGAGCCGACGCTGTTCTCGATGAGCGTCCGGGAGAACCTCACGCTCGGCCGGCACGACGCGACCGAGGAGGAGATCGAGGCGGCGCTGCGCGTCGCCCAGGCCGGGTTCGTCCACCGGCTGCCCTGGGGCCTGGAGACCAGGATCGGCGAGCAGGGCCTGTCCCTGTCCGGCGGCCAGCGCCAGCGGCTGGCGCTGGCCCGCGCCGTCCTGACCCGCCCCCGGATCCTCGTCCTGGACGACACCCTGTCCGCGCTGGACGTGGAGACCGAGGCCCTGGTCGAGGAGGCGCTGCGGCACGTGCTGCGCGACGCCACCGGCATCGTCGTCGCCCACCGGGCCTCGACCGTGCTGCTCGCCGACCGGGTGGCCCTGCTGCTGGACGGGACGGTCGCGCACGTGGGGCGCCACGAGGAACTGATGGCGGACGTGCCCGAGTACCGGGCGCTGCTCTCGGCCGACCCGGACACCGAGGGGGTGATGCGGTGAGCGACACGGCCCTGGCCGGGGAGAAGGAGAAAGCGCAGGGGTGGCGCGGCGTCGCCGCGGAGGACCGGGACGAGGTGCCGGAGCGGGTGTCGTTCCTGCTGCGCAGCCGGTCCCGGCGGCTCCTGCGCGACCTGCTGCGGCCCTACCGCCGGAAGATCGCCCTCCTCGTCGCGGTCATCGTGACGTGCAACGCCGCCTCGCTCGCCATCCCGTACCTGGTGAAGGTGGGCATCGACGCGGGCATCCCGCCCATGGTCGCGGGCCGGGGGCCGGGCACGCTGGTCGCCGTCGTCGCGGCGATCCTGGCGGCGGCGGCCGTGCAGCTGGTGGCCCGGCGGGTGTTCATCGAGATGGCCGGCCGCATCGGCCAGAGCATCCTGCTGGAGCTGCGGCGGCGGGTCTTCGGGCACTTCCAGCGGCTCTCGCTGTCCTTCCACGACGAGTACACCTCGGGCCGGGTCGTCTCCCGGCTCACCTCCGACGTCGAGGCCATCTCGGAGATGCTGCAGTCGGGCTTCGACGGCCTCGTCACCGCGGTGCTGACGCTGGCCGGCACCGCGGTGCTGCTGCTCGCGCTGGATGTCCACCTGGGTCTGGTGGCGCTGCTCCCGCTCCCCGTCCTGGTGCTGTTCACCCGCTGGTTCCGGCGTCAGTCGAGCATCGTCTACCGCCGGAGCCGGGAGGCCGTGGCGCTGGTGATCGTCCACTTCGTGGAGTCGATGGCCGGCATGCGCGCGGTTCAGGCGTTCCGCAGGGAGCCGCGCAACCAGGAGATCTTCTCCCGGCTGAACGCCGACTACCGGGACGCCAACCTGCGGAGCATGCACCTGATCGCGATCTTCTCGCCGGGCGTCAAGCTGATCGGGAACGTGACGGTCGCGGCCGTCCTGCTCCACGGCGGCCTGCTGGCGATCGACGGGGAGGTCACGGTCGGGGTGCTCGCCGCGTTCCTGCTCTACCTGCGGCAGTTCTACGAGCCGATGCAGGAGATCAGCCAGTTCTATAACACGTTCCAGTCGGCGGGCGCGGCGCTGGAGAAGCTCTCCGGCGTGCTGGAGGAGCGCCCCTCGGTGGCCGAGCCGCGCGAGCCGGTGACGCTGGAGTCGCCGCGCGGGGCGGTCGCGTTCGAGGCCGTCGAGTTCTCCTATCTGGACGGCACCCCGGTGCTGCCCGGGCTCGACCTGGTGATCCCCGCCGGGCAGACGGTGGCGCTGGTCGGCACCACCGGGGCGGGCAAGACCACGCTGGCCAAGCTGGTCTGCCGTTTCTACGACCCGGTGGCCGGGCGGGTGCTGCTGGACGGGGTCGACCTGCGCGACCTCGGCGAGGAGACGCGGCACGCCGCGGTGGTCATGGTGACGCAGGAGAACTTCCTGTTCAGCGGCTCGGTGGCGGACAACGTCCGGTTCGGCAGGCCGGACGCCACCATGGCCGAGGTCGTGGCGGCGACCCGCTCGGTCGGCGCGCACGAGTTCGTCTCGGCGCTCCCCGAGGGGTACGACACGCAGGTCGGCAAGCACGGCGGCCGGCTGTCGGCGGGACAGCGGCAGCTCGTGGCGTTCGCCCGGGCGTTCCTCGCCGATCCCGCGGTGCTGATCCTCGACGAGGCCACGTCCAGCCTGGACGTGGCCGGCGAGCGGCTGGTGCAGCGGGCGATGCGGACGGTCCTGGCGGACCGGACGGCCCTGATCATCGCGCACCGGCTCTCGACCGTCGAGATCGCCGACCGGGTCCTGGTGATGGACGGCGGCAGGATCGTGGAGGACGGCCCGCCCGGTGAGCTCGTCGCGCGGGCGGGCCGCTTCGCCGGCCTGCACCGTGCCTGGCTGGACAGCATCTCCGACCGCAGGGACGCGCCCGGCTGATCCGGCGTGGCCCCGGGGCGCCGTCACCGGCCGGTGACGGCGCCCCGGGGCACCGGACGGGACATCGCGCTCCGGGGGCTCCGCGGCTCCCACCGGGAACCGACAGAACTCCTTATGGCGTAAGGTATTCATCTATCGATCTACACCATAAGGAATTAGCCGCCGCCCGCCGGGCGAGACAGAACTGGAGATGCCCGATGTTCGACGCGAAACTGCACGACGGAAGCAGGATCACGGTGGAGGTGCACGGCTCCGGCCCCACCGTGCTGCTCCCCGTCAACCCGCGACCGGCCGAAGGGCCGCAGGCCGACGAGATGCGGAAGTGGGGCATGGACCCCGCGCTGGGCCGTTCCCTCATCGAGGGGCTCGGCGACGCCTTCCGGGTGGTCGCCTTCGACTACGAAGGCCACGTCATCGCCACCCCCAAACCGGACACCCTGACACCCGCCGCCATCGCCGCCGATCTCCTCGCCGTGGCCGACGCCGTCGGCGCCGACCGGTTCGCCTACTACGGGTACTCATGGCTGGCGCTGAGCGGGCTCCAGCTCGCGATCCGCACCGACCGGCTCTCGGCGCTCGTCATGGGCGGTTTCCCGCCGATCGACGGGCCGTACGCGGAGATGCTGCGCGTCACCACGGCGACCCACGAGATGGCGACCTCGGCCTCGCGCGCCCCGGCGCCCCCGGAGACCCGGACGGCGCCGGAGACCCGGGCGGAGGACTACGACTGGTCCTCCGTGGAGGTGACGATGACGGAGCCGCAGACCAGGCAGTTCGTCACGCTGTACCGGGCGTTGCAGGGGTTCGACGACCGGGCCGCCCAGACGCGGATCACCTGCCCCCGGCTCTGCTTCGTGGGTTCGGCGGACGAGATACCGTACGGCGAGCGCTGGGGGGACGTGCTCGTGAGCATGGCCGGCCCGATCGTGAACCGGCGCGCGGAGCTGGAGGCCTTCGGCTGGGACGTGCGGGTGCTGGACGGGCTGGACCACACGCGGGCCATGCAGTCCGAGCACGTCCTGCCCGTACTGCGGCCCTGGCTCGTCTCCACGGTGGGCGGCCGCTGAGGTGTCCCGAGCCCGGCCGCCCGCGCCTCACGGACCGTACCGGGAACGGGGCCCGGCTCCCACGTCCCGGCCGGCATCGCGCGCGGGCGGCCGTGCCACGCACCCCGGCTCGGGGACATCGCATGACAATCTATATTGTTCAGGTAGGAAATAAATAGATATGCTCTCCGGCGAAGCCGGGCGTGCGTCCCGGCCGGTGGTCCGTCCACCGACGCGAAGGAACAGAACGACACCATGCGAACCACCCCCACGCTCCCCGCCCTGGCCGCGACCGGCGTCCTGCTCTCCCTGGCGCTCACCGCCTGCGGCGGCTCCGGGAGCGGGACCGGCGGGACCGCCGAGGCCGCACCCGGGAAGTCGGTCATCCTCATCACCCCGAACCCGGTCGGCACCAACAGCTTCCTGCAACTCGGCGTGAAGGGCGCGGAGGCCGCGGCCAAGGAGATCGGTGCCGCCTTCACGCTGTACGAGAGCAAGGATCCCAACAGCATCGCGCAGAACGTCGACGCGGCGGTGCGCGCCAAGCCGACGGTCATCATCGGGATCAGCTTCTCCTTCGACGACATCTTCGCCACGGTCCCCAAGCAGCACCCCGACCGGCAATTCCTCCAGGTCGACTCCTGCGCCAAGACCCCCGCGCCCAACCTGACCTGCGTCTCCTTCAAGGAGCACGAGGCGGCCTACCTGGCCGGGGTCGAGGCCGGACTGCTGACCAGGAGCGGGCAGCTCGGGGTGGTGGCGGCGCTCGACTCACCGTTCATCCACCGGTGGATCGACCCGTTCTTCACCGGCGCCAGGTCCGTCAACCCCAAGGCGGTGGGCACCCCCCTCTACGTCGGCGGCAACAACCCGTTCAGCGACCCGGTCAGGGCGAAGTCCCAGGCGCAGACACTCACCGGCCGGGGTGCCGACATCGTCGCCGCGGCCGCCTCGGGCGGCAACCAGGGCGTCTTCGAGGCCGTCGCCGCGGCCAAGGCCAAGTCCTTCGGCGTGGACGTGAACCAGTGCCCGCAGAGCCCCGGCACCATCATCGACAACATCCTCAAGCACGTCGACGTGGCCGAGGCCGCGGCGATCAAGGACATCGCGGCGGGCAAGGCTGGCGGGGTCAAGGTCTACGGCCTGGCCGAGGGCGGCGTGGGCGTCACCGCCCTGGAGGACGACCTGGCCGCGTCGCAGTGCACGGTGGCGGCCAGCCCGGAGGTGGTGGCCAAGGTCAGGGAAGTCCGCGACGACATCGTGTCCGGCAAGATCACGGTCACCGACCCGCTGGCCGGCTAGGGATGCCGGCCGAGACACCCCCGGCCGCCGAGCTGGTGGGCATCACCAAGAGGTTCGGCCCGGTCCTGGCCAACGACGGGGTCGACCTGTCGATCGCCAGGGGTGAGATCCACGCCCTGGTGGGCGAGAACGGCGCGGGCAAGTCCACCCTGATGTCCGTGCTGTACGGGCTGCACCGGCCCGACTCCGGCCGGATCCTCAGGAACGGGTCGCCGGTGCGGCTGCGCTCCCCCGCCGACGCCATCGCCCACGGGCTCGGCATGGTCCACCAGCGCTTCCGGCTCTTCCCGGGCCTGACCGTCGCGGAGAACGTCGTGATCGGCGCCGAGCCGACCCGGCGGGGCGTCCTCGACCTCGCCGCGGCACGTGAGGAGGTCGAGCGCCTCGGCGAGCTGTACGGGCTGCGGGCCGACCCCTCCGCCGTGGTGCGCGACCTGCCGATCGGGGTGCGCCAGCGGGTGGAGATCCTCAAGGCACTCCACCGGCGGGCCGAGGTGCTCATCCTGGACGAGCCGACCGCCGTGCTCACCCCGGGCGAGGCCGCCCGCCTGTTCGAGGTGCTGCGCGCCGTCACCCGGGCGGGCCTGTCGGTCGTGCTCGTGACGCACCGGCTCGGCGAGGTGCTGGCGGTCGGCGACCGCGTCACGGTGCTGCGCGGCGGCCGGGTCACCGGCCGTTTCACCGTCGCGGAGACGACCGCCGACGAACTGGTGGTCGCCATGATCGGCCGGTCCGCCTCGCCCGCGCGCCACCCGGGCCGTCGCGCGGCGGCCGGGACGCCGTACGCGCTGGAGGTCCGCGAGCTGACGGTGCGCGACCGCGACGGCGTCGCCCGGCTGTCCGGTGTGTCCTTCGGGGTGCGGGCGGGTGAGATCGTGGGCGTCGCGGGCGTCGCGGGCAGCGGCCAGCGCGAGCTGGTGGACGCGGTGACCGGGCTGCACCCGCCGGGACCCCGTGACGCGGGCGCGGTCCTGCTGTCCGGCCGGCCCGTGCTACGCCGCGAGGCGGCCGTCGCGTACGTCCCCGAGGACCGGCACGGGCGGGCGACGGCGGCGGACATGTCACTGGCCGAGAACCTCGTCATGGGCGACCAGCGCTCCCCCGGACTCCGCCGCGGGCCGGGCCTGTCGGCCGCGGCGGTCCGCGACCGGGCCCGTGAGCTGGTCGGGCGGTTCGCCATCCGCGCGGCCTCGGTGGACGCGCCGATCTCCACCCTGTCCGGCGGCAACGCGCAGAAAGCCGTGCTGGCCCGCGAGCTGTCCCGGCGAACCCCGGTGATCGTGATCGAGGAGCCCACCCAGGGAGTCGACGTCGGCGCCCAGGAGCAGATCCACGCCCTGCTGGCCGAGGCCCGTGACCGCGGCCAGGCGGTGCTGCTGCAGTCGAGCGAGCTCGGCGAGCTGCGCGCGCTGGCCGACCGGATCCTCGTCATGTACGGCGGCCGGATCGTGGCCCAGATCCCCGGCGACGAGGCGACCGACGAGCGGCTCGGCGCGGCCATGGCCGGGACCGCGGCATGAGCGCGAACGCCGGAGACCGCGTGGACGCCCGCCGGGTCGCGCGGGCGCTCGCCTCGCCGGCCGTGCTGGCCGTCGCCGGGGCGCTGGCCCTGACCACGCTGGTCATGCCGCTCGCGGGGGTCGATCCCGCACGGGCGTACCCGGCGCTGCTCGACGGCGCCCTGGGCCCGGGGAACCTGGAGTACACGATCGCCGCGTTCGTCCCGACCCTCGGCATGGCGCTGGCCTTCGCGATCCCGTTCCGGACCGGCGAGTTCAACCTGGGCGGTGACGGGCAGATGGCCCTCGGTGGGGTCGCCGCGGCGGCGCTCGCCCTGTACGCGCCGCTGCCCGCCGGGATCGCCGTGGTGGTGCCGCTGGCCGCGGCGGCGCTCACCGGGGCCCTCGTGGCCGGGATCTCCGCGCCGCTGCGCACCCGGCTCGGCATCCCCGCCATCGTCAGCACGCTGCTCGTCAGCACCCCCGCCGTGGCGCTCGCCTCGTACCTGGTGCGCTTCCCCATGGCGGAGCCGGGCACCGGCATCGCCCAGACCCCGCCGCTCCCCGAGGCCGCGCACCTGCCGGCCCTCGGCGGCAGCGGCTACCTGACGATCGGGCTGCCCGTCGTGGCGGCGCTGACCGCGGCCTGGCTGTACGCGGACGCGCGGACCGTGCTCGGGTACGAGATCCGCGCCACCGGGGCCAACCGGGAGTTCGCCCGGTACGGCGGGGTCGCGGTGGACCGGCTGGCCGTCGTCACGCTCGCCGGTGGCGGCGCGTTCGCCGGGCTGGTCGGCGGGCTGATCGTGCTGGGCCCGCCGTTCCGGTTCGTCGACGGCGCGCTGACCGCCCCCGGCTACACCTTCACCGCCATCGCGGCGGTGCTGCTGGCGACCGGCAGGCCCCCCGCCGTCCCCCTCACCGTCGCGCTGGTCACGATCCTGCAGGTGGGCGGCCAGGGCATGGAACGTGAGGCGGGCGTGCCGAGCCAGCTCACCCAGATCATCCAGGGGCTGGTCATCGTGATCGTCGCCGTGCTCGCGACCGTGCGCGCCCGTACCCGTACCCGTACCCGGGCCGGCGAGCCGGCCGGGACGGCGGGGCGGCCCGGAGAGGCGGGGACACCCGCGTGAACATCCTGGAACCGGCCTTCGTCGCCGCGGTGCTGACCGCGGCCGCCCCGGTGATCCTCGCCGCCCTGGGCGGCCTGCTCTGCTCGGTGTCCGGCGTCTTCAACATGGCACTGGAAGGCCAGCTGCTCTGGGGCGCGTTCACCGCGGTGGTCCTCAGCCACCTCACGGGCAGCGCCTGGTGGGGGGTGGCCGGCGCGGTGACCGCCACGGCGCTGTACGCGGCCGTCCTGTCGGTGCCGGCGGTGACCTTCCGCGCGGACCCGGTCGTGGTCGCGGTGGGCGCCAACCTGCTGGCGCTCGGGCTGACCGCGTTCCTGATGCGCGAGATCCTCGGCGTCGGCGGCACCTACACCTCGCCCGGCCTGGACGGCCTGCCCACCCTGGCCGAGGCGGGCCTGGGCGGCGTCCCCGTGATCGGGCCGGTGCTGGGGCCCCAGTCACCGCTGGTCCTGGTGACACCGGTGCTGGTGGCCGCCGCGGCCTGGTGGCTGCGCCACACCCGCTCGGGGCTGCGGCTGCGCGGCATCGGGGAGCATCCCGAGGCGGCCGGGTCATTGGGGCTGCGGGTCGGCCCCTACCGGCACGGCGCGGTGCTGGCGGCCGGCGCGCTGTGCGGGCTCGCCGGGGCGCAACTGGCACTCGGCAACGTGACCCTGTTCAGTGAGGGTATGAGCGCGGGACGCGGCTGGGTCGCGGTCGTGGCGGTGATGCTGGGCGGGACCCGGCCGTACCGGGTCGCCGCCGCCTGCCTGCTGTTCGGCGCGGCGGAGGCGTTCGGCTTCCGCCTCCAGGGAGCGGGACTGCCGCAGCAGGCCGCCGACGCCGCCCCCTACGTGATCACGCTGCTCGCCCTGGTCGCCGCCGGTGCGGCGAGCAGGCGGCGGCACGCCGCCCGACCTCGGCTGGAGGCCCCATGACAACGACCGGGAAGCGGCCGGTGCTGGCCGACTCCGTCCGGATCACCGGCGACGCCGTGGAGATCCTCGACCGCCGCGTCTACCCCTTCGAGCACCGGTGGGTGCGCTGCGCCACGAGCGAGGACGTGGCGGTGGCCATCGAGCGGATGGTCACCCAGAGCTCCGGGCCGCTCTTCGCGACGACCGCCGGGCTGGTCCTGGCCGCCCGCGAGGCGCGGCACGAGCCGCCGGGCCGGGCGGCCGGGCGCCTGCGACGGTCCGGCGAACGGCTGGTCGCCACCCGGCCGACCAACAACCACATCCGCGACGCCGTCCACGCCGTCCTGGCCGCCACCGTGGACGGGCCGCTGCCGGAGGCGTCCGGGGACGAGCTGGTGGACGCCGTCACGCGGGCCGCGGCCGAGCACGACGCGGCCTACCGGGCGCGCAGCGCGGCCCTCGGCGGGCACGCCGCGGCGCTGCTGGAGGACGGCGCCCGGGTGCTCACCCACTGCTGGGCGGACGCCTACCTGATCGCGACCGTCGAAGCGGCGCAGGAGGCCGGCAAGCGGCTGGAGTTCGTCTGCACCGAGACCCGCCCCTACCTGCAGGGCGCCCGGCTGACCGCGCCCACGCTGGTGGAGATGGGCTACCGGCCCACCCTCATCACCGACGGGATGGTCGCCGCCGCGCTGGCCGACGGGCTCGCCGACGTGGCGCTGACCGCCGCCGACCGGGTGACGATGGACGGGCACGTCGTGAACAAGGTCGGCACGCTCGGGGTGGCGTTGGCCGCGCGGGCCTTCGACGTCCCGTACTACGCGCTGATCCAGGCCCCGGACCCGCAGGCGCCGACGGCCGGTGACGTCGTCATCGAGCACCGCGACGGCGAGGAGGTCCTGCACGTCCTCGGAGCGCGCACCGCCGGGGAGGGCCTGACCGGCTACTACCCGGCCTTCGACGCCACCCCGCCGCACCTGGTGACCAGGATCGTGACCGAGCGCGGAGCCTTCCGGGCCGAGCGCGTGGCAGAGCATTTCGACAAGGAGAACGGATGAGTCAGGTCCGCCGTGTCGTCGTGGACACCGACACCGGCATCGACGACGCGCACACCCTGCTGTACCTGGCGGGCCGCCCGGACGCCGAGATCGCCGGCATCGCCTCGGTGTTCGGCAACTGCGTCGAGGAGGACGCGGTCCGCAACATCGGCTACGTCACCCGGCTGCTGGGTCTCGACGTCCCGGTGGCCCGCGGCGCCGCCGAGCCGCTCGCCGGCGCGGCGCGCATCGCCCGGTACGTGCACGGCAGGGACGGCCTCGGCGACCGGGGCTACGACAGGCCGCTGCCCGAGGTCACCGGCGAGACGGGCGCCGAGCTGCTGGTGCGGCTGGCGCACGAGCGGCCGGGCGAGCTGGACCTGCTGGCGCTCGGCCCGCTCACCAACCTCGCGCTGGCGCTGCGCCTCGACCCGGAGCTGTTCACGAAGTACCGGTCCGTGGTGCTGATGGGCGGCTCCGGCCCCTACGCCGATCCCGGCACGCTGCTGATGATCGACGCCAACGTCAACAACGACCCGGCCGCCGCCGAGGCGGTCTTCTCCGCGCCGCGCAACAGGCTGGTGATGGTCGGGGTGAACGTCACGGCCACCACGATCCTGGACGAGCGGGCCATCGCGGCGCTGCACGCGGCCGACACGCCACGGGCGCGCTTCGCGAGCGAGATCCTGGAGACCTACCTCGACTTCTACCAGAACGAGTGGGGCCGCAGGATCATCCCGCTGCACGACCCGCTCGCCGCCGGGATCCTGCTGGACCCGAGCCTCGCCACCGCGGCCGTGGACGGGCCGGTCAACGTGGTCGGCGACGGCTTCCTGTCGCGGGCGCGCCTGATGCGCACCGCCGACGGGCTGCCGCCGTCGTTCCCGTACAAGCCCGCGCCCGACACCCACGTGATCACCGCGGTCGACGCCCCGCGCTTCGTCGCCGGCTTCGTGGAGGTGCTGACCCGGTGACGACTTCCTGGATCGTGCTGGACATCGAGGGCACCACCAGCTCCACCGCGTCGGTGCACGTCGGCCTGTACGCGTACGCGCGCCCCCGCCTCGGCCGGTGGATCGACGAGCACGGCGACAACCCCGAGGTGCGGGCCGCCGTGGCGCAGGTGGGCCTGCCTCCCGGGGCCGCCACGGAGGAGGTCGTGAAGGTCCTGCACGAGTGGATGGACGGCGACGTCAAGGCGACGCCGTTGAAGACCCTGCAGGGGCAGATCTGGGCGGCCGGGTTCGCCGCCGGTGAGCTGACCGCGCACTTCTTCCCCGACGTGCCGCCCGCCCTGCGGGCCTGGCGCGCGGCGGGCAGGCACCTCGCCGTCTTCTCCTCCGGGGCGGTCTCCAGCCAGCGTCCCTGGTTCCGGCACGGCGCGGAGGGCGACCTGTCGGCGCTGATCGAGCGGCACTTCGACACGGTCAACGCGGGCCCCAAACGGGAGGCGGCCTCCTACGCCCGGATCGCCGAGGCGCTCGGGGACCCCGGGGCCTCCGGGGAGCCGCCGCTGTTCCTGTCCGACGTGCCCGCCGAGCTGGACGCCGCCGCCGCCGCGGGCTGGCGCACGACCGGTGTGCGCCGCCCGGGAGAGCCCAGCGAGAACGCCGACTTCGGCACCCACCCCGTCATCACGTCATTCGAGGAGCTCCGTTGACCGGCCCGCACAGCAGCGACCCCCTCACCGGCCGGGAGGCCCGCGGCGGTGGCCCGGACGGTGCCCTCTCCGCGGAGCGCGTCTTCGCGGCGGGCGCCAGGCTGGCCGCCGAGTCGGCCAGGTTCAACGGCTTCGGCTGGATGCGCGGCACCTCGGGGAACCTGTCGGAGGTGGTGGGCCGCGACCCGCTCCGGCTCGCCGTCACCGCCAGCGGTCTCGACAAGGGCGAACTGGCCGAGACCGACGTCGCGGTGGTCGGCCCCGACGGGGCCGCCGTGGGCGTCGAGGGCGTCACGCCGCTGGTGCCCTCGGCCGAGGCGGGCCTGCACGCGCGGGTGGCGGCGCTGACCGGCGCCGACGCCGTGGTCCACGTCCACGCGCTCAGCGCCGTCGTCGCGGCGCACCACTGGCCGCGGGGGGTGCGGCTGCGCGACGTCGAGACGCTGAAGGGCATCGGACGGTTGGCGCACGACGACGAGGTCGTCATCCCGGTGATCCGCAACAGCCAGGACATGGTGGAACTGGGCGACCGGTTCGAGGAGGCGTTCGACCCCCGCACGCCCGCGGTCCTCGTCGCCTCGCACGGACTGTACGCCTGGGGTGCGGACCTGAAGCGGGCGCGTCACGTCACCGAGTGCGTGGAGTGGCTGCTGTCGTACGCCATCGCCACCCGCTGACCCGGCCCCGGGCCGACCGGCGCCGCACGGCGCCGCCCGGCGGCGCGTCTCCGCGCCGCCGGGCGGGCGTCCGTCAGGCGTTCCCGGGGGCGGTCCCGTCGGTGAGGACCTGGCCGGCCCGGTCGAACAGCGCCGCCGGGTCGCCGGTCGCGGCCCCCTCCAGCAGCAGGAGCCTGGCCGCGTGGAGCACCCCGCGGACGGCCCGCACCCGCGGCTCCTCCGGGAGGGTCTCGATGTCGGTGACCCGGGAGAAGCCGATCACCCGGCGGGCGGCCTTGGCCGCGCCGGCCGCCGCGGCGTCGGCGTACACCTTTGCGAGGAAGGCGTCGCGCACGGCGTCGCCGAACACCCGGGGGTCGTCCCGGCCGGGCCACAGGCCGGTGAACTCCTCGCGGAAGGAGTGCCAGGTCTCGGCGGCCAGGCCGAGCACCCAGGCGGCGTGGTCGTCGTCGCCGAGGACGACGGCCCTGGCCGCGGCCAGGAGGTAGTTGCCCCACAGCGCCCCGATGTCGAACCCGACGGGGCCGTAGAAGGCGAACTCCACGTCGAACGCCCTGGTCGAGCGCGGCGTCCCGGGGCCTTCCCCGCGGACCAGCACCGAGCCGGTGTGCAGGTCGCCGTGGATGAGCGCCTCGGCGTGGGTCATGAACGCGAGCTTGGCCGCGCCGACGGCGGCGCGCACGGCGGGGTCTCCGGCGTAGGCGGCGACGTCCGCCTCGTTGCCGGGCAGGACGCGGTTGTGCTCGTGGGTGATGTACGGCTCGGTGAAGACGAGGTCTTCGGTGATCTCGCACAGGTGGGGGTTGACCGAGGCGGCCACGGCCGCCTTGTGCGCCTTGGCGCCGAGCCCGAAGACCGAGGTGCCGAAGGCCACCCGCGCCACGTAGCGGCCGAGGTCCGCCGCGACCCCCTCGTGCCGGAGTCCCTCGTTGAGCGCGCCGCGCCAGACCCGGTGGTCGGACAGGTCCTCGATCGCGACGACGTACCGGTCCGGGTCGGCGTCGTAGATCTCCGGCACGTACCCCGGGGCCACGGCGCCGTGCGCGCGCAGGGCCCGCGCCTCGTGGTGGTTGCGCTCGGGGGTGATCGGCCAGGTGGGGTCCACGCGCACGTACGGCAGCGACTGCTTGAGCACCAGCCCCCGCCCGGGGGCCTCGACCACGAACACCAGGTTCAGGTTGCCGTCGCCGACCTCCCTGACCCCGGTGATGGCGGCCGGGTCGAGGAGGGCCCGGAGCGCGGGCCGCCCGGCGACGTAGCCGGGCACGGTCTCGACCGTGAGGAGTTCGTAGGTCTGGTCTGCGGTGACGGTCAACGGGTCTTCCTTTCCCGGCGTCCCGGGGTGAGGGTGTAGCTCACCACGAGCGAGCCGACGAGCAGCGCGCCCTGGACGAAGGTCTGCGTGTAGTACGGCGCGTTGAGCATGGTCAGGCCGTTGATCATCACGCCGATGAACAGCGCGCCCACCACGGTGCCCAGCGCGTTGGGCCGGTTGGCCCCGAGGACGGCGAAGCCGATGAGGGCCGCCGCCACCGACTGGAGGAGATAGGGGTCGCCGGCGCCCACGTCGCCGCGGCCCAGCCTGGCCGAGAGCAGGATCCCGCCGAGGGCGGCGCAGGTCCCGGAGACCGCGTAGGCGAGGGCGCGGTGGCGGCCGACGCGGATGCCCGCGAGCCTGGCCGCCTCCGCGTTGCCGCCGATGGCGTACAGGGCCCGTCCCCAGCGCGTGTGGTTGAGGAACACGTACACCGCCGCGGCGAGCAGGACGAAGACGATGACCGGCACGGGCACCGAGGCGACGGTGCCGCCGCCGAACCAGGCGAACCCCTCGGTGTACCGGCCGGGGGCGGGGGCGCCGTCGACCGTCATCCCGGCCGACACGGACTGGCCCGAGGTGGCGATCAGCGCCAGGCCCTGGAACAGGAACATGGTGCCGAGCGTGGCCACCAGGTCGGGGACCCTCGCGACCACGGTGAGCAGCACGTTGACCCCCGCCACCAGCAACCCGGTGAGCAGGCCCGCGACGATCGCCGTCGCGCCGGTGAGGTTGAACCGGACCATCGCCAGCGCCGTCACCATGACGACGGCGCCGACGCAGGCCCCGGCGGACAGGTCGAATCCGCCCGTGGTCATCGAGACGGTCACGCCGAGCGCGACCACCCCGACGACCGCGACCGACTGGAGCACGATCAGGACGTTGCCGTACGTGGCGAAGGCCGGGCGCAGCAGTGAGAAGAGCACCAGCATGGCGGCCAGGACGGCGACGAGCCCGTAGCGGTAGGCGAGCCCCGCGGCCCGCTCGGCGAGGCCCCGGCGGGCGGGCGGGGCGGCGGGGGCGCCCGGCCTCTCCCGGACCGCCGTCACCGCTCACCTCCCGACATGAGCGCGGCCAGTCTCCCGGCGGAGGCGTCGTCCGCGCTCAGTTCCCCGGCGGGCGTGCCCTCGTGGAGCACCAGGACGCGGTCGGCCATCTCGAGAACCTCCTGCGGGTCGGACGAGGCGACGATCACGCCCATGCCGTCCGCCCGCCCGGCGACGTGCTCGGCGATCGTCCGGCCGATGTCGGCGCGCGCCCCCACGTCGACGCCGCGGAACGGCTCGTCGAGCAGGAGCAGGCGGGGCTCGCCCCGGAGCCACCGGCCGACCACGACCTTCTGCTGGTTGCCGCCGGACAGTGTCTCGATCGGGGCGTCCGGGCCCGGCGCGCGGACGCCGAACCCGTCGATCACGCGTGCCGCCGAGTCGTGCTCGACACGCCGCGAGAGCAGGCCCGCGCGGCTGTGGGCGCGGAGCCGGGGCAGGGTGACGTGGGCCCGGACGGACCAGCCGGGCACGATCGCCTGGGCCGAGCGCTCCTCCGCGGCGAACGCGACGCCCGCCCCGACGGCGGCGTGCGGGTCGCGGGGCCGGTACGGCCGGCCGCCGAGGCGGAGCTCGCCGGAGAGCAGCGGCCTGGCCCCGTAGAGCTGTTCGAGCAGCTCGGTCTTGCCGGAGCCGACCAGCCCGGTCACGCCGAGGATCTCTCCCGCCCGCACCCGGAGGTCGAAGGGCTCGCCGTCGGGCGTCGCGCGGATACCGAGGGCCTCCAGGACGGGCTCCGTCTCCGGCCGTCCCGGCTCCGGCGCGGCTCCGCCCGGCGCCGATGCCGTCTCCGGGGCCGCCCCGGGGGCCGTCACCGGGGACGGGGCGGCGGATTCGCGGGTCCGGCGGGGCGCCGGGGCGAGGTCGCCGAGCATGGCCTCCACGATCGCGCCACGGGCCGGCGGCGCGGTGAAGGTCCGCCGTACCCGGCCGTCGCGGAGCACGGCGACGCGGTCGCACAGCTCCTCGATCTCGGAGAGGCGGTGGGAGACGTACAGCACGGCCACGCCCTCACCCGCCATCCGCCGGACCCTCGCCAGCAGCGGCTCGGTCTCGGAGGCCGACAGCGTGGAGGTGGGCTCGTCGAGGATGAGCAGCCGGGCCCGCCGCGACACTGCCCGCGCGATGACGATCTGCTGGCGCAGGCTCGCGGGAAGCGTCTCGACGGGGGCGTCGAGCGGCACCTCGAGCCCGGCCGACTCGGCGATCGCCCGGGCCCGCTCGCGGATCCGGGCACGGGTGGTGAACCAGCCGGAGTCGCGGCGGGCCAGGGAGTCGAGGGTGAGGTTCTCGGCGACGCTGGTGCCGAGGACCACGCCGTCGTCGATGTTCTGGTGCACGGTCTGCACGCCCGCGGCCTGGGCGTCGAGGGGTCCGGCCCACCCGGCGCCGGCGGCGCGGCCCGCCAGGCGGATCTCGCCCGAGCCGGGCCGGGTGACCCCGGAGAGCACCTTGATCAGGGTGGACTTGCCCGCGCCGTTGGTGCCGATCAGGCCGACGACCTCTCCCGCGCGGATGTCGAGGGTGACGTCGTGCAGGGCCCGCGTGATCCCGTACCACTTGGACACTCCCGCGACCGAGAGCACGGGCTCGCCGGCCCGGCTCATCGCGCGGCCCAGGGCACTCTGGCGACGTCCGGCGTCTGCAGGGCCGGGACGGCCTCGACGAGCTGCTCGATGCCGGTGATGCCGCCGTCGCGGAGCTGCTTCTGGGTGATGAGCGCGGGCGGCACCTTCAGCGCCTTGTCCACCGGGTGCCCGGCGACGAGCAGGGCGGCGGCGCGCACGGCGACGCGCCCCACGTTCGACGGGTCGGCCGCGGAGGTGGCCACCCAGGGGCTGCCCGGCTCGGTCATCACGGCGATGTCGGCGGTGGAGATGTCGGCGCCGTAGACCTTGACCTTGTCCTGGAGGCCGAGTTCCTTGATTGCCAGGCTGGCGCCCTTGGCGAACTCGTCGTAGGGCGCGAAGACCGCGGTGATTCCGGGGTTGGCCTGCAGCGCGGCCTTGGCCTGGTCGGCGACCGCCGAGGCGGTCGAGCTGTTGACCACGCCGATCTGGGCGACCTGCTTGATACCGGGGTTGTCCTTCTTGAAGCTGGTCCAGGTCTCGTTCCGGCGGTCCAGCGGCGCGAAGCCGGCCACGTAGACGTACAGGACCTCGCCGGTACCGCCGGTGTCGGCCTTCAGGGCGCCGAGCGCCTGATCGGCGATCAGGTGGTCGTCCTGGGAGAGGGCGACGGCCTCGGGCGTGCCGGGGTCGACGTCGAAGGCGACGACCGGGATGTCGGCGTCGACGGCCTTCTTGATGGCGGGCTGGACGGTCTGCGCGAACCCGTGGTCGACGATGATCGCGTCGGCCTTCTGGTTGACGGCCTGCTCCAGGTTGAGCGCCTGCTTGTCGTTGTTGCCGTCGCCGCTGGACAGGTCCAGGGTCACGTTCAGCGCCTTGGCCTCGGCCTGCGCGCCGGCGAGCCACTGCTCGAAGTAGTCGCCGGAGGACAGCTGCCGCACCAGGGCGATGTGCACGTCACCGGCGGCGAACTCGGCGGGGACCTCCGCCGTCGCCCCGATGGAGGGGGTGGCCGCCGCGGGGGCGGACGGGGAGGCGGGGGCCGGGGCGGCCGTGGTCGGGGTGCCCTGGGAGCACCCCGCGAGCGCGAGGGCGGCGAACACGCCGACGGCTCCGAGAACTCTTGCGTGGATCACATGCGGATGCTAAAGGGAAGATGAGGCTAATGTCCACTTTTCATATCTGAATACTAGGATTTGTGCTCAAGCTCGCCGCGACGCACAATCGGTCCATGACATACCTGACCGTTTACACCGACGGCGACACGCCCGAGACGCTGCTGGAGACGGACGACGCCGCGGAGATCACCGCGGCGCTCAAGGCGATCGACGTACGCCTGCGCACCTGGGAGGTCGTCGACGGCCTGGCCACGGGGGCGAGCCAGGAGGAGATCCTCGCGGCGTACCGGGACGAGGTGTCACGCGTCATCGCCGAGGAGGGCTACACCCTCGTCGACGTCGCGCAGCTGCACCCCGACGACAGCACCGACTGGCCGGAGCGCGCGGCGGCGGCGCGGCGGAAGTTCCTCGCCGAGCACACCCATGACGACGACGAGGTGCGCTTCTTCGTCGGCGGCTCGGGGATCTTCTACCTGCACGTGGACGGCAAGGTGCACGCGGTGCTCTGCGAACCCGGCGACCTGCTGAGCGTGCCGAAGAACACCACGCACTGGTTCGACATGGGCACCTCTCCCGACTTCACCGCCATCCGGTTCTTCCACGACGACGACGGCTGGGTGGGCGACTTCACCGGTGACCCGATCGCCGAGCGCATCCCCGACTTCGACGCCATCGTGGCCCGCAGGGCCTCCCTGGCCGCCGGAGGCCGAGACGGCCGGTGACGCCCGGGACGAGGCGTTCGGGCACCGGCCGCGACCGGTACCCGAACGCGTCTCCCCGGAACCCTGGCCACCCGCCACGAAGGCCCCCACAGAGAAGGTCCCGCGCGGAGAAGACCCTCCACGGAGAAGACCCCGCGCAGAGAAGGCCCCGCACAGAGAAGGCCCCCGTCGCTTGCCGCGGCGGGGGCCTTCGTGGGTGAGGTGCGAGCGCGACGCTCCGGGAGCGGGCGCGGCCGGGCTCAGCTGGCGGCGCCGGCGGGCTCCTCCTCGCCGGAGCGGTGCCTGATCTCCTCCTCGATCGCCTCGACGGTCTCGTGCTCGCGGTCACGGCGGTACTCGCGCACCGAGTAGGCGATGGCCGCGGCCCAGAGCACGGCGATGGTGATGTAGGCGACCGTCTGGACGCCACTGGAGGCGTCGATCCAGTCGCTGCGGAGCAGGGTCCGGACGTTGGTCAGGACGATCACGCCGCCGACCGCGGAGCCGAGCACCCGCGGCGGGATGTGGCGGACCAGCCAGGCGGCGATGGGGGCCGCGATGACGCCGCCGAGCAGCAGGACGGCGACCCAGGCGAAGTCGATGTTCTCCGAGCCGATGCCCACGAAGAAGCCGACGCTGGCGGAGACCGCGACCAGGAACTCGCTGGCGTCGATGGAGCCGATCACCTTGCGCGGCGCCAGGCGGCCGCTGGCCAGGATGGCCGGGGTGCCGACCGGGCCCCATCCGCCACCGCCGGTGGCGTCGACGAACCCGCCCACCAGGCCGAGAGGGGCGAGGAAGCGCTTGCGGAGCGGCTTGCCCAGGTTGCCCCGGGGCAGGCCGAAGGCCGTGAAGCGGACGAGGACGTAAATCCCCAGCGTGAGCAGGATCAGCGACATGACCGGCGCCGCCACCTCGGTGGACAGGCCGGACAGGAAGGTGGCGCCCGCGAAGGCGCCGACCGCTCCGGGGATGCCGATCTTGGCGACGACCTTCCAGTCGATGTTGTTGAAGCGCCAGTGGGACAGACCGGAGGCGAGCGTGGTGCCGATCTCGGCGAGATGGACCGTGGCTGACGCGGCAGCGGGGTTGGTGCCGATCGCCAGGAGCAGCGTCGTCGAGGTGACGCCGTAGGCCATGCCAAGGCTGCCGTCGACGAGCTGGGCGGCGAAGCCGACCAGGCCCAAGAGGATGAGCGAACGCACTACGCCCTCCTTCCTGTTTTTCCTACTCTGTTGATAGGAATTATAGTGATTGAAGGCCAGGAAATCGTCAAGTCACGTTTCGATACAGGGGTCTCAAGGGATGGACACATCCGCCCGCGCGGGCCATCAGGCCCCGCGACGCCTGGCGGGCTCGGCCACCGGCGACAGAAGAGCGGCCAGGCTGACCGTGTCGACGACCGCGTTTATGGAGGTCTCGATGCTCAGCCACACGGTGCGCAGCCGCACCGCCTCTCCGAAGTAGGTTACGTCAGCGGTCGGCACACCCCGCACCGAGGTCAGGTCACCGCCGACCGCGCGCAGCACGTCGCCGACCGAGATGTCGGCGGGCGGTCTGGTGAGCGTGAAACCACCCTCGTGGCCCCGCTGGGCGAAGACGAGGTCGGCGCGGCGCAGGTCGGCGAGGATGCCGCGCAGGAAGCTCGCCGGGATCTCCTGCGCCCTGGCCATGGCCTCCGACGTGACGGGCGCGGGATCGCTCAGCGCGATGACCAGCATGGCTCGCAGGGCGTAGTCGCCACGCGCCGTGACATGCATTCGAAGGCCCTCCCGAGGGTGCGTCCCACCGCGTTCCGTGACCCCACCCGGCCGCCCCTCTAAATCTACTATCTCTATAGGTTAACTCTGGATTATTCCCGCTGTTGGACCGGACCGAGAGAAGGGGGCGGCCCGGTCACGGACCGCCCCCCCGGACCCCGCTCCGTCGCCGAGGACGCCGCCACCGCGGAACCACGGGGAAAAGTGTGATCTGCACCACAATCTTCGATAAGCGCGAACCAAGCACATTCCAGAGGTCTCTTCAAGGATTGTTCAGCGATCTCCCCTTTGCGAAGCTCGACGCCGTGCCGTTCCTGGCTGGGGAGACAAGGCCGCACCTTGTGAGAGACCGGAGGGATCTGTCTTGTACGTCTCGTTGGCGGCACCGACGCCGGTAGCGCCGATCGCCGCCCATCAACTGCTGGTCTTCCTGCTCCAGGTCGGGCTGCTCCTGCTGCTGGCCCTCACCCTCGGCCGCCTCGCCAAGCGGCTGGGCATGCCCGCCGTCGTCGGCGAACTGTTCGTCGGCGTGGTCCTCGGCCCGTCCTTCCTCACCCACGTGGCACCGGGCGTCTCCGCGTGGCTGTTCCCGCAGGACGGCCCGCAGTTCCACCTGCTCGACGCGGTCGGGCAGATCGGCGTGCTGATGCTCGTCGGCATCACCGGCATCCACATGGACATGGGCCTGGTCCGGCGCCGCGGCGTCACGGCCGCAGGGGTCAGCGTGGGCGGCCTGGTCGTGCCGCTCGCGTTCGGCGTGGGCATGGGCTTCCTGCTCCCGGCGACACTCATCCCCGAAGGCACCCAGCCCCTGGTCTTCGCGCTCTTCCTGGGCGTGGCGATGTGTGTCAGCGCCATCCCGGTCATCGCCAAGACCCTGATGGACATGGGGCTGCTCCACCGCAACGTCGGCCAGCTCACGCTGACGGCGGGCATGATCGACGACGCGTTCGGCTGGTTCATGCTGTCGATCGTGTCGGCCATGGCGACCACCGGCCTGCGCACGGGCAGCGTGGTGTTCTCGTTCGTCTGCCTGGTGGCGGTGGTGGTCTTCGCGCTCACGCTCGGCCGCCCGATCGTGCGGCACGCGTTCCGGCTCGCCTCCCGGGACACCGACCCCGGCCCGTCCGTCGCCACCGCGGCCGTGCTGATCCTGCTCGCCTCGGCCGGCACGCACGCCCTGGGCCTGGAGGCCGTCTTCGGCGCCTTCATCTGCGGCATCCTGATCGGCAACGCGAGCGGCGTCGACCCGGCGCGGCTCGCCCCGCTGCGCTCGGTGGTGCTCTCCGTCTTCGCGCCGGTCTTCTTCGCCACCGCCGGCCTGCGGATGGACCTGACGTCACTGGCCGACCCGATGGTCCTGCTGGCCGGGCTCGCCGTGCTGGCGGTGGCGATCATCGGCAAGTTCGTCGGCGCGTACGCCGGGGCGCGTGCCAGCCGGCTCAACAAGTGGGAGGCGCTCGCCCTGGGCGCGGGCCTCAACGCCCGCGGCGTGATCGAGGTGGTCGTCGCCATGGTGGGCCTGCGCCTGGGCATCCTGAGCGTCGAGGTCTACACGATCGTCATCCTGGTGGCGATCGTGACCTCGCTCATGGCCCCGCCCATCCTGCGCTGGGCCATGGAGAAGGTGGAGCAGACCGCCGAGGAGCAGCTGCGCCAGGACAAGCAGCTCGCCTGGTCCCAGCAGACCCAGGCCGGCTCCTCCGAACACATCTAGGCACCCGGGTCCCGGAGCGCCTTCGGATGCTCCGGGGCACCCGGAACCGGTGGCCGCCGCCGCGGCCGGCGCGGCCGCCGGAACGCCTCCGGACGCGTCGGAACACCTCCGGTCCGGCCCCGCGGGTTCTGCGCCTGCGCGGCCGGACGGCACCGCTCCCCGGCCCGCGCCGGGGAGCGGTGAGCGCGAAAGGCCCCGCCCGGCCGGGGCGAGCGGGGCCGCGCGCGGAACCCCGGCGTCAGCGGGAGGTGGACAGGCTCAGCTCCGCGTCCTCGGGAGCCGTGGCGCCGGAGGCGGGGACGAGGAAACGCGAGACGCTGCGCAGCTTCTCGCAGGTCTCCTCCAGTTCCCGGTCGGGCGTCGACTGCTCTACGACACCCGCACCGGCCCGGAGCCAGGTGCGGCCGTCACGGCGGAAGACGCTGCGCAGCACCAGGGCGGCGTCGATGGTGCCGTCGGCGTCGACGGTCAGCACGGCGCCGCTGTACAGGCCGCGTTCCTCCGGCTCGCTGCGGCGGATCAGCTCGCAGGCGGGCGCCTTGGGGATGCCGGAGGCCGTCACGGCGGGGAACAGCACCGCCAGCGCGTCCCACCCGGTGCGGCCGTCCGCCAGCCGCCCGGAGACCTGCGAGGCCAGGTGCTGGACGCTCCCGCGCCGCTTGACGGACATGAAGTCGTCCACCCGGACGCTCGGCGGATCGCAGACCCCGGCCAGTTCCTCCCCGGCCAGGCGCACGGAGATGGCGTGCTCGAAGACCTCCTTGGCGTCCCGGTAGAGCTCCTCCCTGCGCCGCAGATCCGCGTCGGCGTCGCCGTCGAGCGCGCGCGTCCCGGCCAGCGGCTGGGTGAGCACGACACCGTCCACGTCCACCCGGGCGACGATCTCGGGGCTGAACCCGGCGGCCTCCCAGCCGGCGAGCCGGAGCAGGAAGGAGCGGGCGGGGTCGTTGCCGCGGCGGCCGGCCAGGTAGGTCGCGGGCAGGTCGATCTCGGCGGAAACCGGCACCACGCGAGAGAGGATGACCTTGTCCAGTCTCCTGTCGCCGATCTCGGCCACGGCACCGGCGACCGCGCGGCGGTAGGCGTCGCGCCCGTGGGTCTCCACGTCCACCGTGACGCGCTCACCGGGGCTCTCCTCCGCGACGGCGGCGAGGTGGCGCTCCAGCGCGTCGAGGTCGCCGGGGTCCAGGGCGCGCAGGGTGGCCATCCCGCCGGCGATACGGATCTCCCGCTCCGGGACGACCAGGTGCGCCACGGGAGCCGAGAGGTCGGCCCCGCCGATGCCGTGCAGCGCGTAGGCGAGCTCGAAGGCGATCCAGCCGTAGGCGCGCCAGCCGCGGGCCGTGACCTCGCCGAGCGCGCGGGAGAGCGCCGCCAGAGGCTCCCCCGCGGCGGGGAACTCGCGGACGCCCGCCCCGCCGGTCAGAACGGTGCCGTCGGCCCGCACGCTCAGCGACGCGTGCTCGCCCTCGGCCCAGGAAACCTCGTCGCGGTTCTCGTAGACCATGTGGTCTCCCGCGGAGAGCGCCGCAAGCCTGGCCGCCGTGGCGATGGGATCCGCCCCGAACACGATGCGGCGCTCGTGGTACGCGCTACCGGTCATATATCCCCTCCTAGGTCACGGATCATCCTAATTTAGGTTTGCCTAACCTAAAAGATTTTAGGTTAGGCAAACCTAAATTAGATCTTCAGTATCCCGTTCGCGGTTCCGCCGCAGATCTGTCACCCCGGACGACCCCGCGCCCCGGAAGCGGCCGTGCGCGATCTCACACCGTCGCCCGGCCGCGGGCGGGGACGGCCCCGGCGCGGCCCCGGCGCGGCCCCGGTGGCCGCCGCCGGACGCGACAGCCGCCGGAGCCGTGAAGCACGACCACCGCCGGGCGCGATCACCGCCGGGCGCGCCGGCACGTCATCGGGCGAGCGACCCGGACCAGGCGCGGGAGCGCTGGGCCAGCAGGAAGCCCACGACGTGGGCGACCACGTCGGCCTCCCGCTCGACGAGGTAGAAATGCCCGCCGGGGAAGTCGCGGACCCCGGTGAAGCAGTGGGCGACCTCGCGCCACCGGTCGGCGTCCGCGGCGTCCACCTCGGGGTCGCGGTCACCGAGGACCACCGCGACCGGCGTGCGCACCCTCGGCTCCGGCTCGGGCCGGTAACGGCCGAGCAGGCGGAAGTCGGTGCGGAACGCCGGGAGCACGAGTTCGCGGAAGTCGGGGTCCGCCAGCACCTCGGGAGGGGTCCCGCCGAGCACGCGCAGATACTCGACGATCTGCTCGTCGTCGAACTCCCCCACGTCCGTGGGCTCCTCGATCTGGTGGCGCGGGCTCTCCCGGCCCGAGACGACGAGCCCGATCGGCGGGTCGCCCCCGGCCTCCTCCAGCCTGCGGGTCACCTCGAAGGCGACCGAGGCCCCCATGCTGTGGCCGAACAGCACGGTCGGCAGGTCCAGATGCGGGGCCAGGAGGTTCGCGACGGAGTCGGCGAGAACGCCCATGTCCTCGATCTCGGGCTCGTCGAAGCGGCGTTCCCTGCCCGGGTAGGCCACCGACGTCACCTCCACGTCGGCGGGCGCGTGCCCGGCCCACCCGCGGAAGAAGTTCGCCGAGGCCCCGGCCGGGGCGAAGCAGACGATCCGCCCGGCGGCACCGGGCAGCGCGCGGTGGCGGCGGAACCAGCGCGGGTCGAGGTCACCCACGGCGGGCCTCCGCACCGTCCGTCCCCGCCGCACCTGCCGTGCCCTCCGCGGCCTCTCCCGCCCCGGCGCCCTCTCCGGCGAGGCGGGCCTCCAGCTCCTCGTCGCTCATCAGCTCGATCTCCAGGAACAGCTCGGCCACCCGGGCGAGCCGGTCCGGGTCCGGACGGCCCGGCCCGGTCAGCGTCTCGGCCAGGCGGGCGACGGTCAGGGACTGCAGGACGTCGTGGACCGAGATCGCGTCGGTGTCCAGGGCCTCACGCAGCCGGCCGACGATCACGGTGGCCAGCACCGAGTCGCCGCCCAGCAGGAAGTAGTCGTCCGCCAGGCCGACCCGGTCGACCTCCAGGGCCCGGGACCAGACGTGGGCGATCACCTTCTGCACCGGGGTGACCGGTTCGACGTGCTCGGGCGCGTCGGCGCGGGCCTCCACGAGCGCGGCCAGCGCGCGACGGTCGACCTTGCCGTTGGCGGTGAGCGGCAGCTCCCCGATCACCGCGATCCGGTCGGGCACCATGTGGACGGGCAGGCGCTCGGCGGCGTGCGCCTTCAGGGCGTCCTCGCCGGTGCCGCCCGCCGCGACGACGACCGCGCACAACCGCGGCACGCTGCCCGCCCGCGCCACCAGGGCGGTGGCGTGGCGCACCGCGGGGTGCTCGGCCAGCGCCGCCTCGACCTCGCCCAGCTCGATCCGGAAGCCGCGGATCTTGACCTGGTGGTCGGCGCGGCCCAGGAACTCGATCGTGCCGTCGGCCCAGTAACGGGCCCGGTCCCCGGTGCGGTACCAGCGCAGGCCGGCTGCCTCGACGAAACGGTCGGCCGTACGCCCGGGGTCGCCCCGGTAGCCCTCGGCCACCCCGGCGCCGCCGATCCACAGCTCCCCGGCGACCCAGTCGGGGCAGTCGCGCCCCTGGACGTCGACCACGCGGCAGCGGACGTTGCGCAGCGGCGTGCCGTACGGGATGCTCGTCCACCCGTCGGGGACCCGTCCGCCGGCGACCTCGCACACGGTGGAGTGGATGGCCGTCTCGGTGGTGCCGCCCAGGCCCGCGAAGCGGCAGCCGGGCACCTGCGCGGCCAGGCGGGCGGGCAGGTCGGCCCCGACCCGGTCGCCGCCCAGCAGCACGGCCCGCAGGCCGGGCCCCAGCGGGTCCCGCTCGGCGGCGACCAGGAGCATGTCGAGCAGGCTGGGTACGCAGTTCAGCACGGTGACCCCGTGGACGCGCACCTGGTGGACCCACGCCGCCGCGTCGCGGCGCCGGGCCTCGTCGACGGTCACCACGGCGCCGCCACACGACAGCGGGGCGAAGATGTCGAACACCGACAGGTCGAAGTCGAGCGCCGACAGCGCCAGGGTCCGGTCGCCGGGGCCCAGTCCGAACCGCTCGACGAGGTCGGCGACGGTGTTGGCGGCGGCCCGGTGGGAGACCTCGACGCCCTTGGGCTCCCCGGTGGAGCCCGAGGTGAACAGGACGTAGGCGACCGCGGCGGGGTCGGTGTCCTCGGGCGCGGCGAGCGGCCGGTCGAAGGCCGCCGCCTCCTCGTACGGCAGGTCGCCGCCGATCACGACGCGCACCCCGGCGCGCTCGCGGATGCGCTCGGCACGGGCGGGCGGCTGCTCGACGCCGACGGGCACGTAGTGCCCGCCCGCGGCGAGCACCCCCAGCACGGCGACCACCTGCTCGGGGCCCTTGGGCAGCCGGACGGCGACGGGGTCGCCGGGCCGGACCCCGCGCTCGCGCAGCGCGCCCCCCACGCGCAGCGCCAGCCCCGCCAGCTCGCCGTACGTGAGCGGGGGCGCGTCCGAGAAGATCACGGCGGGGACTTCCGGGGTCCGGGCGGCCTGCGCGAAGACCGCCCGGTGCAGGGCGAGGTCCGGGAGCGGCCCGTCGGTGGCGTTGACGCGCTCGCGCACCGCGAGCTGGCTCTCCGGCAGCAGCGGGCCGACCTCGGCAGCCCAGGCGTCCGGTTCGGCGATCCGCGCCACCAGCTCGCCGAAGGCGGCGAACATCGCCTCGGCGGCCCCCTCGGGGAAGGCGTCGGCGCGCACGTCCCAGTTGGCGAGGAACCCGCCGTGCAGCTCGGTGACCTGGGCGTCGAGCACCACCTGGGGGCCCTGGGAGACGATCCACACCGGCTCGCCGAGGCGGCGCTCGACGGTCTCGCCGAACAGCTCGCCCAGGTCGAGGGCGCTGGTGAAGACGACCGGGGCCAGCACCTGGGCGCCCTGGTCGCGGGAGAGGTCGCGCAGGACCTCCAGGCCCGGGTAGGAGGAGTGGGCGGCGGCCTCGTGCATGCGCCGCTGGATCTCGCGTGCCCGCCCGGCGAAGGCGCGCCGCTCGCTCAGGTCCACGTCCAGCATGATCGAGCCGGTGAAGTCGCCGACCAGGCCGTCCACGTCGGGATGGATCGGGCGGCGGTCGAACATGGGCACGTTCAGCAGGAAGCGCGGCTCTCCGCTCCACGCGCCGAGAACCTCGGCGAAGGCGGTGGCCATGGCGACGGCGGGGGTGACCCCGTGTGCGCGGGCCTGCGCGGTCAGCCGCGCGCGCCGCTCCGGGGAGAGCCAGTCGTGCAGGCGGACGACGCGGTTCGGGTCGCCGCGCTCGGCCTCCGGCCGCACGGGGAGGGCGGGCGCGCCGGGCAGGTCCGGCAGGCGCTCGCGCCACCAGCGGACGTCCTCCGGCGCCGGGGGGCGCCGGCGGCGTTCGGCCAGATAGTCGGCGTAGCGGTAGCCGAGGGCGGGGAGCGGCTCGTCGGGGCGCTCGTAGAGGTGGACGAGCTCGGCCAGCAGGATGCGGTAGCTGCGGGCGTCGGCGGCGAGCATGTCGACGTCGACGTGCACGCGGGTCCGGCCTTCGGGGAGCAGGGTCACCCGCACGTCGAACATCTGCCCGCCCTCGACGTCGAGCAGTTGGTGGGAGAGGCGCTCGCGCAGCTCGGCGAGGCGCGCGGCGGCCTCCTCGGCGGGCGCGTCCCGCAGGTCGAGAACCGGGAGCGCGGTGCCGCGCGTCCACGGCTCGATCACCTGACGGCCGTCGTCCAGGATCCGGGCGCGCAGCATCGGGTGGCGCTCGGCGAGCGCGGCCACCGCCGCGCCCAGCCGGGCGGGGTCGACGTCCCGGCCGTCGAACTCGGTGTACAGGTGCGCGGCGACCGCGCCGAGCGTCTGGGCCCCGCCGCGCCCGACCCAGTAGGCGTGCTGCATCGGCGCGAGGGGGAAGGGTTCCTCGCCCCCGGCCGTCCCGGCGGGGACGGCCCCGGCGTCCGCCCGCTCCCCGTTCACCGTGCCCCCGGCCTCCCCGGCCTCCCCGGCGGACGGGGGCTTCCCGTCGGGATGCTCCTGGACGGCGGGCTCCTCGGCGGGGGCCGTGGCGGAGCGGGCGGCGAGCAGTTCGGCCCACTGGGCGAAGGTGGGCCGGCGGGCCAGATCGCCGAAGCCGATCTCCAGGCCCGCCCTTCGGCAGCGGTCCGCGATCCTCATGAACCGGATGGAGTCCAGGCCCAGGGCGATCAGATCGTCGTGGTCTCCCGGGGGCGGCGTACCGGGACCGAGGAGGTCGGTGGCCGCCCGCCGGAGGTCGTCGATCGTCAGCGTGGGACGCGGTGTCGGGGACTTCGCCATCAAGACCTCCGGCAAACAGGGGGATGTAGATCGATATTGGGTAGGCTAACCTAAGAAAACCTTGGTTAGGCTAACCTAAACAAGGTCATCACGGTAGGCCGTCCCGGTGCCGGCCGCCGTCCCCCCCTTTCCCGACGACTGGAGCCCAGATGACGCCAGCCGCCCCCGAACCCCTGCCCTCCGGCCTGACCCCGTGGCCCGCCGACGTCGCGATCCACTACCGCGAGAAGGGGTACTGGGACGGGCGGACCCTCGGCTCGCTGCTCGCCGGATGGGCGGACGAGTACGGTGACCGGATCGCCCTCGTCGCGGGCGGCGAGCGGCTCTCCTACCGCGAGCTCGACCGCAGGGCCGACCGCCTGGCCGCGGGCCTGGCCGGGCAGGGTGTCGCCCCGGGCGACCGCGTCCTGGTGCAGCTGCCCAACATCGGCCCGTTCGTGGTGCTGCTGTTCGCCCTGGCCCGCCTCGGCGCCGTCCCCGTGCTGACCCTCCCGGCGCACCGCATCACCGAGATCGGGCACCTGGCCAGGCTCTCGCAGGCCGTCGCCTACGTCATCCCCGACGAGCACGCCGGGTTCGACTACCGCGACCTGGCCGCGGCCCTCCTGAAGGAGGCCCCCGACCTGCGCCACGTCCTGGTCGCCGGCGCCCCCGGGCCGTTCACCGCCCTGGCCGACCTCGACGGCGAGCCCCTGCCGCTCGCGGAGCCGGACGCCGCCGACATCGCCCTGCTGCTGGTCTCCGGGGGAACCACCGGGGTACCCAAGCTCATCCCCCGCACCCACCAGGACTACGGCTACAACGCCCGCGCCAGCGCCCGGGCGTGCGGGCTGTCGGCCGAGACGGTGTACCTGGCCTGCCTGCCCGTCGCCCACAACTTCGCCCTGGCCTGCCCCGGCGTGCTGGGCACCTTCACCGCCGGCGGGACCGTGGTGCTGTCGCCCTCCCCCGCCGCCGGCGACGCGTTCCCCCTGATCGAGGCCGAGCGGGTCACGATCACCGCGCTCGTGCCGCCGCTGATCCCGCTCTGGCTGGAGGCCGCCGAGTGGGACCCGGCCGACCTGTCCAGCCTGCGGGTGCTCCAGGCCGGGGGTTCCAAGCTCTCGGCGGAGGTCGCCCGCGCCGTCCCCGGCGCCCTGGGATGCACGGTGCAGCAGGTGTTCGGCATGGCCGAGGGGCTGTTGAACTACACCGCGCTCGACGACGACCCCGAGACGATCGCCACGACCCAGGGCAGGCCGCTCTGCCCGGACGACGAGCTGCGCGTCGTCGACGCCGACGGCGCCGACGTGACCCCCGGCGAGGTGGGAGAGCTGCTGGTACGCGGCCCCTACACCCTGCGCGGCTACTACCGCGCGGCCGAGCACAACGCCACCGCGTTCACCCCGGACGGCTACTACTGCTCCGGCGACCTCGTGCGCGTCCTGCCCTCCGGCCACCTGATCGTCGAGGGCAGGGTCAAGGACACGATCGACCGGGGCGGGGAGAGCATCTCGGCCGAGGAGGTGGAGGCCCACCTGCTCGCCCATCCCGGCGTGCGGCGCGGGGCGGCCATCGGCCTGCCGGACACCGGCCGCGGCGAGCAGCTGTGCGCCGTCGTGGTGCCCGGCGGGACACCGCCCACGCTCCAGGAGCTGCGGGTCTTCATGATGGGCCGCGGCCTGGCCGCCTTCAAGCTGCCCGACCGGATCGAGACGGTCGACGAGCTGCCGGTCACCCCGGTCGGGAAGATCGACAAGCGCGCGCTCGTCCGGATGGTGAGCGAGCGCTCCCCGGCCTGATCGTCCCGGAACGGCGACCCGCCGTCCGCGTTCTCCGAACCGGTGACGCGCCCCCGCGCCCCGGACCACGGCACGCCCTCCCGGCCCCGGACCGGTGGCTCGCCCCGTGCCCCGGGCACCGGTGACACGCCCCCGCGCCCTCCCGGACCGGTGACCCGCCCCGTGCCCTCCCGGACCCGTCCTACGACCTGCTCCGCCCGATGAGAGGAATGATGTGTCCACCTTTGACAGCGTCTCCCATGATGTGATTGGAATCGGCTTCGGGCCGTCCAACCTGGCACTGGCGATCGCCGTGCGCGAGCACAACGAGCGGGCCGCCCAGGGTGGCCCGGGCAGGGTGGACGCGCTGTTCGCCGAGAGGCAGGCCCGGTTCGGCTGGCACCGGGGGATGCTCATCGAGGGCGCCACCATGCAGGTGTCCTTCCTGAAGGATCTGGCCACGATGCGGGACCCCACCAGCGAGTACGGTTTCCTGTCCTACCTGCGGGAGCAGGGCAGACTCGTCGACTTCATCAACCACAAGACGATGTTCCCGACCCGGGTGGAGTTCCACGACTACCTGGAGTGGGCCGCCGCCCGCTTCGCCGACCGGGTCCGGTACGGCACGACGGTGCGCGCGCTGCGCCCCGTCACCGGTGAGAACGGCGACGTCGTGGCCGTGGACGTGGTGGCCGCGGACGGCGGGACCGTGGGACGGGCCCGCAACGTGGTGCTCGGGATGGGACTGCGCCCGCGACTGCCCGCCGGCGTGCACGTCTCGGAGCGGGTCTGGCACAACAGCGACCTGCTGACCCGGCTGAAGACCCTGCCCGAACTGCGCCACCAGAGGTTCGTCGTGGTCGGCGCCGGCCAGAGCGCGGCCGAGGTCGCCGAGCACCTGCACACGACCTACCCGCACGCCGAGGTCTGCGCGGTCTTCGGCCGGTACGGTTACAGCCCCGCCGACGACAGCGCGTTCGCCAACCGGATCTTCGACCCCTCGGCGGTGGACGACTTCTACGACGCCCCCGAGCACGTCAAGAGGTCCCTGCTCGCCTACCACGGCAACACGAACTACTCGGTGGTCGACATCGACCTGATCGACGAGCTCTACCGGCGGGTCTACCAGGAGAAGGTCGCCGGGCGGGAACGGCTGCGCATCCTCAACACGGCGCGGGTGGCGGGGATCGACCGGCTGCGCGACGGCGTCCGGGTGCAGATCGACCATCTGTCCTCGGGGGACCGGCTCCCGGTCGAGTGCGACGCCCTGATCTTCGCCACCGGGTACGAACCCGCCGACCCGGCGGACCTGCTCGGTGAGCTGGCTCCGCTGTGCGAGCGCGACGGCCGGGGCCGCCCGCGGGTGGCCAGGGACTACCGGCTCGTCACCGCTCCCGCCCTGCGCTGCGGGATCTACCTGCAGGGCGGGACCGAGCACACGCACGGCCTGTCGTCCTCGCTGCTGTCGAACGCCGCCATCCGGGCGGGAGAGATCCTCCACTCGGTCCTGGAACACCGCGCGGCCCACGATCTCCACGACGGCCGCGCCCCGCTGGCCGCGCGCTGAGACCTCCCCTCCCCGCCTGCGGGCCGGGCCGGGCGGGGAGGGGCGGACGGGCCGGAGGGAAGGCGGTTCGCAAGCGGGCCGCAAGCGGGCCCTCCTATAACGGGTCACGTTCCCGTAAGGTCCATCGGGCGGGCCCCTTCCCCCTCGGGGCGCCACCCGCACCAGCCCGTCCATGAACTTCCACCCGGCTCCGCCTCTCCCCCGCCGGTGGGATCCGCGCGCCTCGGGGGAGATAGCGAGACGAAGATGCCCAGCCTCCCCCGCCTGCTCGCCGGCGCGGTGCTCCTCTCGGCGGCCGCGCTGTCCGCCGCACCGTCCGCGGCACCGGCCCACGCGGCGTCCGGCGCCGCGACCGGAACCGCCTCACGCGCCACCTCCGGCACCGTCCCGGAAAACACGTCACATGCCACGGCCGGGGTCGTGGGAGGCGCCGTGACGGGCACCGCACCCGCGTGCAAGGCCGGCAGCGGCCCCAAGCTCGCCGGGCGGGACCTCACCCGCACCCGCCTGCCGGCCGACCTGTCCTGCGCCGACCTGCGGCGGGCCAAGCTGGACGGGGTGACCGTGCGCAGCGTGCTCACCGGGGCCGACCTGCGGGGTGCCTCACTCCGGGGCGCCCACCTCCAGTACGCCGGGCTGGCCGGGGCCGACCTGCGCGAGGCCGACCTGTCCGAGGCCGAGATGGCCTACGCGGACCTGCGCGGCGCCGACCTGCGCAAGGCGGTCCTGGACGACTCCTCGCCGTACTACGCCCACTTCGAGGAGGCCGACCTCAGCGGGGCGACGATGGTGCGGGCCAAGACGTACTCGGCCCAGTTCGACGACGCGAAGCTGGTCGGTGTGGATCTCAGCGACGCCGACGCCTACGGCGCGGACCTGCGCCGGGCCGACCTCAGTGACGTCAGGGCCGTCCGGACGCGGCTCTACGGCGCCACGCTGATCAAGACCGTGTTCCGGGACGCCGACCTGACCGGCGCGCAGATGTACCAGGCGACGATGGACGGCGCCGTCTTCCGGGGCGCCGCCCTCGGCGGCGCCGACCTGCGTGAGGCCAGGGGCGCCGACCTCACCGGCAGCACGGGCGTGCCCAAGGACCTGCCGGCCCCCGACCCGTCGTGCGAGCCGGGCAGCGGGCAGAAGTACGCGGGCTGGGACCTGACCCGGGTCGCGGACTTCCCCGACGACCTCAGCTGCGCCGACCTGACCGGGGCCAAGCTCGACGGGGTGGACCTGAGCGGGGTCAGGCTGGACCGCGCGATCCTGCGCGACGTGTCGGCCACCGGGGCCACCCTCCGCTACGCCAAGGACGCCGACCTGCGGGGTGCCCGGCTGGAGCGCGCCTCGTTCGGCAGCGCCGAGCTCATGCGGGCGAACCTGTCGGGGGCACGGCTGGAGCGCGCCACGTTCGGCAGCGCCGATCTGACGCAGGCCGACCTGTCGGGGGCGCGGCTGCGCGGGGCCGAGTTCACCAGCGCCGAGCTGGCCGGGGCCGACCTGTCGAAGGCCGACCTGTCGGGGGCGTCGTTCGCCAGCGCCGAGCTGGCCGGGACGAAGCTGGGCGGCGCGGACCTGCGCGACGCGCGGTTCAGCAGCGCCACCGGGGAACGGGCCGACTTCACCGGTGCCCGGATGGACCGGGCCGATCTGAGCAGCGGCTCGTTCCCCGGCGCGGTCTTCCGCCGGGCGGTCCTGACCGACGCCCAGATGCACCACACCGAGCTGCGGGGTGCCACCTTCGAGGACGCCGACGTCACCGGCGCCGCCACCGGGCGGGCCAGGAACGCCGACCTGACCGGCTCCTCCAGCCGGATGCCGCTCGGCTGGCGGATCTTCCTCTCCGTCGCCGGCCTGATCGCGCTCTGGATCCTGTCCATCGTGGTCGGGCGGAAACTGCGGCGGCGGAAGACCACCCGGCGGGAGGCCGCCGAGCGGGCGTCCCTCATGGAGAAGGTCCGGCGGTCCCAGGAGGAGAACGTGACGCGGCTGGGTGAGGAGATCGACCGCCTCGACGCCGAGGGCGGCGGGAAGGCCGACTGGCAGCGGGCCCTGGACTGCTACGACGAGGCCAAGGAGGCGCTGGCCGCCGCCCGCGACCTCGACGAGATCAAGGCCGTCGACGTCATCGTGGCCCGGGGCCGCGACGCCCTGCGGGGGCGCCCCGCGAAGTGACGGCCGCAGAACGCCCCGGCGGGCGCGGCGAGACCGCGGGCCGGCCCGGGCCCCGCGCCGGATGCCAGGGCGCGCGGACCCCGGACGGTCCGGGGCCCGGCCGGGCGGCGCACCCCGTCCCCGCTCAGCCGGGAGGGTTGCGGTCGCGGCGGGTGCGGAGCTTGCGGCGGTTGCCGCAGCGGTCCATGGAGCACCAGCGGCGCGTCCCCGGGCGGGAGGTGTCGAGGAACAGCAGGTAGCACCGCTCCCCCGCGCACATCCTGACCCGGTCTAGGTCGGGGCCGCCGAACAGCTCGATGGCGTCGCGGGCGACGGCGGAGAGGAACTGGGCGCCGGTCACCGGGGACGCCCAGGAGCGTTCGAGGCCGGGTCCGATGACCGGGACGGGAGGCGGCGCGGCGGCGATCTCGTTCAGCACGGCGAGGTCGGGCTCCGGGAGGTCGCGCGAGCCGGTGGCGGCGCGGGCGGCGAGCCGCTGGACCGCCGCCCGCAGGCGCCGGGCCGAGGCCAGCTCGTCGGCGGTGACCGGGCAGGGGCCGGTGATCCCGGCCCGGGAGTGGGCGATCCAGGCGGCGAGGTCGTCGGGCCGGTGCAGCCGCTCCCACCGTGCCAGCTCGCCCTCGCCCCCGGTGAGCAGGAACTCCAGGCACAGGGCGCCGGGGTCGAACCGGAACCGCTGCCCGTCGGGCGGGGTGAGCTCCATGCCGTTTGCCAGGTTCACCGGTCGAGTGTAACACTGACACCGGTTAAACCGGTGTCAGTGCGGAAGGGACGGGAATGAGCTTCGAGAGCGAGCTGATCGAGTTGACCGAGAGGGCCTGGGAGGCGAACCGGAACGGTGACGCGGCCTTCTACGACCGCCTCCTCACCGAGGCGCCGCTGAGCGTGTCGCAGTGGGGCATCGTGGACGACCGCGAGGCGATCCTGAAGGGCTTCGCCGAGAACCGGAACCCGTACACGCGCACCGAGCAGAGCGACCACCGGGTGACCAGGCTCGGCGAGGACAGCGCGGTGCACACCAGCACCGTGGAGATCGACGTGCTGGTGAACGGCGTCGACAAGCAGACGATGAGGCTCTTCGCCACGACGGTGCTGGTCCGCCGCGACGGCGAGTGGCGGGCGGCCCTGTTCCAGGTCACCCCCGCGCCCGCCCGGTGACGGGAGGGCCCCACCCGGCGTGACCCGCACCGGAGAGCGCGGGCGGAGCCGGGCGGCCGTCCACCACCGGGTCAGACGGGCAGGCGGGGCACGGCGTCCAGCAGGCGCCGGGTGTAGGGGTGGGCAGGGCGGTCGAGGACGCCGGCGGCCGGGCCCCGCTCGGCGACCGTGCCGTCGTGCAGGATCAGGACCTGGTCGCACAGGTGGCGGACCACGCCGAGATCGTGGGAGACGATGATCAGGCTGAGCCCCTCGGTGGTGACGAACCCGGCGAGCAGGTCGAGGATCCGCGCGCGGACCGAGACGTCCAGCGCGCTGACCGGCTCGTCGCCCACCAGCACCTTCGGGCGCGGGGCGAGCGCGCGGGCGATGGCGATCCGCTGCCGCTGGCCGCCGGAGAACTCGTGCGGGTACCGGCCGCCCATCTCCGGCTCCAGCCCGACCGCGGCAAGCACCTCGGCGACGCGCGCCCCGTGGTCACCGGGGACGCCCAGGGAGCGCAGCGGCTGGGCGACGGCGCGGCCGATCCGCATGCGCGGGTCCAGCGAGCTCATCGGGTCCTGGAGCACGACCTGCACCTCCCGGCGGAACCAGCGCAACGTGGCCGGGCTGCCCGGCCGCACCTCCCGCCCCCGGTAGCGGACGCTCCCCCGGTCGGGCCGGTCCAGCCCGAGGAGCAGCCGCAGCAGCGTCGACTTGCCCGCCCCCGACTCGCCGACGACGCCGAGCGCGCTTCCCTCGGTGAGGACGAGGTCGACCCCCCGTACGGCGTGCCGGTGGGAGCGCGGACCGGTGACCGAGGTGCGGGGCAGGGGGTAGGACCGGTGGAGCCCGGTGGCCTCCAGCAGCGGCCCGCTCACGGCCCGATCTCCTGGCGGACGCCGGTCCAGGCGGTGGCGCGGGCGGCCGCGACGAGTTCCCCGGTGTACGGCTCGCGGGGGTCGCGCAGCACGTCCAGGGTGGGTCCCTCCTCCAGGATCCGGCCGCCGCGCATGACGGCGACCCGCTCGCAGGTCTGCGCGACCACCGCGAGGTCGTGGCTGATGAACAGCAGCGCGCTGCCCTCCTCGTGGACCAGTCCGGACAGGAGCCGCAGGATCTCCGCCTGCACGGTGACGTCGAGCGCGGTGGTGGGCTCGTCGGCGATGATCAGGGCCGGGCGGCAGGCGAGCGCGACGGCGATGCCGACCCGCTGGCGCTGGCCGCCGGAGAGCTGGTGGGGGTAGGCGCGGACGATCCGCTCCGGGTCGGGGAGCCCGACCCGGGCGGCCAGCTCGACCGCGGCGGCGCGGGCGGCGCGGCGGGAGTGCCCGCGGTGGATGCGGAGCGGCTCCCCGATCTGCGCGCCGACCCTCATCATCGGGTTGAGCGCGGTCAGCGGCTCCTGGAAGACGAAGCCGATGACGTCGCCCCGGAGCCCGGCCAGGATGCGCTCGCGCTGCCCCAGCAGTTCCTGCGGCCCGATGGGGACCGGCCGGACCCGGCGGATGCCCGCGTTCAGCGGGACGGACAGGCGGACCGACCCGGTGGCCGTCGCGCCGGGCGGGAGCAGCCCGGCGATCGCCAGCGCGGTGAGCGACTTGCCCGATCCGGACTCGCCGATCAGGCCGAGCCGTTCCCCGGCGCCGAGCGAGAACCCCACCCGGTCGACGACCGGGGCGGGCGCCCCGGGCCCGGCGCCGAAGCGGACGGTCAGGTCCTCGATCTCCAGCAGCGTCATGATCGCCTCACCCTCGGGTCTCCCGCCTCGCGGAGCCCGTCGCCGAGCAGGTTGAACCCCAGGACCGTGGCCACGATCGCCACCCCGGGCCAGACGAGCACCAACGGCCGCACGGTGATCTGAGCCTGCAGGTCGTGCAGCATCCGGCCCCAGGTGGGGGTGCCGGACGGCACGCCGTACCCCAGGTAGGACAGGGCCGCCTCGGCGAGCACGGCGACGGCCATGACCAGCGAGAGCAGCACGGTGAGCGTGGGCAGCACGCCGGGCAGGACATGCTCGTGGAAGATCCGCCAGGTGCTCGCGCCGCCCGCGCGGGCGGCCAGGACGTAGTCGGCGGCCAGGACCCGGGCCATCTCCGCGCGCATCACCCGCGCCACGAAGAAGCCCTCGCCCAGGCCGATCGCCAGTACGGCGGTCTCGGTGCCCGCCCCGTACACCGCGACGAGGACCATCGCCAGCAGCAGCGTCGGGAACGCGATCAGCGCGTCGACGGCGTGCCCCGCGGGGGCGCGCACCCAGCGGGGGGTGATCGCCGCCGCGGCGCCGAGCAGGGTGCCCGTGACGGCGGCGACGACGGTCGCGGCGGCGCTGACCAGGAGCGTCGCGCGGGCCCCGGCCAGCACGAGGCTGAGCAGGTCGCGGCCCAGCCGATCGGCCCCGAACCAGTGCTCCCACGACATCGGGGCCCAGCTCTCGCGGGGGCTCACCCGGGAGGGGTCGTAGGGGGTCCACGCGAAGGAGACCAGGGTGGCCACGACGACGAGGCTGGACAACGCGAGCCCGGCCGCCCCGGACCGGCTGCGGAGCAGCGCGGACCACCGGCCCGCGGCGCGGGCGCCGGGCGGGGTGGTCCTTTCCCCGGCGGGGACGGGCGCGGTCATGTGGCGGCTCGCAGGCGCGGGTCGACCAGGCGGTGGACGACGTCGACGGCCGCCCCGAGGACCAGCACGAAGCCGGAGAGCAGCAGCACGGTGCCCTGGACCTTGACCAGGTCGCGGTTGCCCACGTCGGCCAGGAGCATCTTGCCGACGCCCGGAAGGGTGAAGGTCTGCTCGATGACGACGGCCCCGACGACCAGGGAGGCGATCTGGACGCCGAGGACCGAGATCACCGGCGGTGCGGCGTTGCGCAGGCCGTGGCGGAGCAGCGCGGAGGCGAGGGTGCGGCCCTTCGCCCGGGCCGTGCGCATGTAGTCGGCGTGCAGCACCTCGAGCGTGGCCGAGCGGACGAACCGGAGCAGCACCGCGGACTGGGCGAGCGCGAGGGTGGCCACCGGCAGGATCAGGCTCCGCGCGGCCGCCGCCGGCTCCGCCCAGCCGTCCACGGGGAAGCCCTGGGCGGGCAGCAGGCGCAGTTCCACCGCGAACAGGGCGGCCAGCATGATGCCCAGCCAGAAGGAGGGCACCGCGATGCCGAGCTGGCCCACCGCGGAGACCGCCGCGCCGTCCCGGGAGCGGTGGCGCAGCGCCGCGTAGCAGCCGAGCGGCACGGCCAGCAGCACGGCGAGCACCGAGGCGGCCAGCGTGAGCGGGAGGGTGACGACGAGCTTGCGGCCGAGTTCGTCGGTGACCGAGACGCCGTTGAGCATGGAGTGGCCGAAGTCGCCGGCCAGGACGCCGCCCGCCCAGGAGGCGTACTGGGCGGGCAACGGGCGGTCCGTGCCGAGGCGGGCCCGGAGCGTGGCGAGCTGTTCGGGGGTCGCCTCCACTCCCCCGATGATCGCGGCGACGTCGCCGGGGAGGAGCCGCAGCAGCAGGAAGACCAGGAGGCTGGTGCCGGACAGCGCGACCGCGAGCAGGGTCAGGCGGCGCAGCAGGAACAGCGCCATCAGCCGGCGGCGGCCGTCAGCCCGGACAGGTTCAGGCGGGCGGCGGTGTCGTTCTTCGGGAAGCCGGTGAAGCCGCGCCTGGCGACGGTGGTGCTGCGGGCGATCCCGAGCCAGTCGACGGCGGCGTCCTCGGAGATCTTCCGGGCGACCTTCTTCAGCAGCCCGTCGCGCTCGGCCTCGCTCCTGGCGGTGATCGCCTCCCTGGTCCAGGTCTGGACGTCCTCGCCGTCGTAGCGCCAGTAGTAGCCGGGCTGGGCGTACTTCAGGATGGTCAGCGGCTCGACGTGCGCGACCAGCGACAGGTCGTACTCGCCCTTGGTGTAGACCTTGTCGAGCCAGACGGCGAACTCGACGGTGTTCACCTTCAGGTCGACCCCGGCCTCCCGGTACTGGGCCGCCAGGTAGTCGGAGATCGAGGCCGGGTAGATGTTGGGGACGGTCAGCTCCAGGCTGCGGCCGTTCAGCACCTTCTTCGCGGCCTCCTTGTCGTACGGGTCGATGGAGGTCAGGTCCTCGGCCCAGGGGTCGGTGGGGGCGACGTGGCTGCCGGTCCTGGCGTAGAGCTGCTCGCCGCCGAGTGTGGCGAGCAGCCCGTCCTTGTCGACGGCCTGCCGGAGCGCGTGCCTGACGCTCGCGTCCTTCAGCCGCTCGTTGTTGAAGCCGAGCACGAAGATCGTGTTGCTGGTGCCGCTGGTCACGGTGAATGCGGGGTCGTCCTCGATCGCGGCGAGCTGGTCGGCGTCGGTGCCGGTGAACACGTCGATCTCACCGGCGCGCAGGGCGTTGAGCGCGGCGTTCTCGTCGGGGATGTACCTGAATACGATCTTGGCGACCTTGGCCTTCTCCGCGCCCCAGTAGGCGTCGTGGCGGACGAAGGTGATCGTGGAGCCGCGCTGCCAGTCGTGCAGCCGGAACGGCCCGGTGCCGTTCTCGGAGTCGTCGAGGCCGGTGGCGCCCTTCTTGAACACGACCCCCGCGCGCCCGGTCAGCGCGTACAGGAAGGTGGTGTCGCGCTTGGACAGGTGGACGACCACCGTGGAGTCGCCCTCGGCCTCGACGTCCTTGACGGAGGCGAAGGTCGCCTTGGCCGGGTTGGCGGAGTCGTCGGCGATCACCTTCTCGAAGGAGTCCTCGACGTCGGCGGCGGTGACCGGCGAGCCGTCGTGGAAGGTGGCCTTGTGGAGGGTGAAGGTGTAGGTCAGCCCGTCGCCGGAGACCTCCGGCAGCCCGGCGAGGCCCGGCGCGACCTTCCCGTCGTCGGTCCGCCTGACCAGGCCCTCGTAGATGTTGTCGAGCAGGATCTGGTCGAGCGCCGCTCCGGCGACCTTGGTGAGGTCGAGGCTGGTGGGCTCCAGGACCAGCCGGACGTTCACGGTCGCGTTCGGGTCGGTGCCGCCCGCGGCCGGGGCGGCGGAGGTGGCGGGCGCGGGCGTGCCGCTCCCGCCGCAGCCGGCCGTGGCCAGCAGGGCGGCCAGGACGAGGGTGGTCGTGGTCCGGCGTCTCATCGGGGTGTCGCCTCCTGGGGGTGGGGGTGCTCCGTCGTTCCGGGGCGCCGTGCCGGCCTGTGGTGCCGTACCGGCCACGAGCATCGTGTCACTCCGTGTTCACGCGACACTCCGGAACGTCACATCCGCCGGGATGTCACGCCGCCCCGGGACGCCCCCCTTCCGGCCGCACCCCACGGCCGGGCGCGCGCCATCACACCTGGCCCGGCCGGACACGGGACCCGCCGGCCGCGGCACCCGGACGGGGGACATGAGGTGATTGTGGCCCCACATTCGGGATAAATCAATGCATTTCCTACTTGTTTGGTGTGTTATTGTGCTGCCGCATGCCGACACGGGAGAGCAGATGCACGTAGACGAGCACGGGCTGGTGATGAGCTCGGCGAGCGCGGCCGCCGCGCGCCACTACGACCGGGCCGTCCACGAGCTGCTGCACTTCCGCGCCGAGGTCGCCACCGAGGCGGGGGCCGCGCTGGCCGAGGATCCCGGCTTCCCGATGGGGCACGTCCTGACCGCCTACCTCGACCTGCTCACCACCGAGCCCGCTCTCGCGCGCGCCGCCCGCGAGAGGTTCGCCGGGTTCCGCGCCGGGCTGGACGAGCAGGCCCTGCTCCCCCGTGAGAGGGCCCACGTGCGGGCCGTCGGGGCGCTCCTGGCGGGCGACCTTCTCACCTGCGGCGCCCTGCTCGCCGGGATCACCGAGGAGCACCCGCGCGACGCGCTCGCCCTGATCACCGGGCACCAGATCGACTTCCTCACCGGCGACGCCCGGGCGCTGCGCGACCGGGTCGGCGGCGCGCTGCCGGCCTGGGGCGCGGACGACCGGCACTTCGGCAACCTGCTCGGCATGTACGCCTTCGGGCTGGAGGAGGCGGGCCACTACGACAGGTCCGAGGAGGTCGGCCTGCGCGCGGTGGAGCTCGACCCCAAGGACGTGTGGGGCATCCACGCCGTCGCGCACACCTACGAGATGCAGGGCCGCTTCGGCGACGGCGTCCGCTACCTGGACGCCCGGCTGCCCGACTGGTCGACCGGCACGTTCCTCAACGTCCACGCCTGGTGGCATTACTGTCTTTACCTGTTGGAGGCCGGCGCCACCGGCAGGGTGCTCGACGTCTACGACGCCGTCATGGCGGGCGGGGAGAGCGCGATGGCGCTGCTCGACGCCGCCGCCCTGCTCTGGCGGCTGTACCTGGAGGGCTCCGACCAGTCCGGGCGCTGGCAGGCGCTCGCCGACGCCTGGACCCCCAAGATGGAGGAGCCGCTCTCCGCCTTCAACGACGCGCACGCGGTCATGTCGTACGTGGGCGCGGGCCGGATCGCCGAGGCCGAGCGGCTGGTCGCAAGCCGCGAGCGGTACGTGGCGGGCGGGCACACCACGACCAACCACGCGATGACGGCCCGGGTGGGCCTGCCCGTCTGCCGGGCCCTGCTCGCCTTCGGCCGGGGCGACTTCGCCACCGTCGTCGACCTGCTCCACCCGATCAGGCACCGGATCAACGAGTTCGGCGGCAGCCACGCCCAGCGCGACGCCGTGCAGAAGACCCTCCTGGAGGCCGCGATCAGAGCCGGGCGGCGCGAGGCCAGGGTCCTGGTGAGCGAGCGGATCTCGGTCAGGCCGGGCAGCCCGTTCAACTGGCTCAAGCAGAGCGCGGTGGCCGACGACGCCGGCGCGCGTGCCGCCGCCGCGGTCCGCGCCGAGGATCTCGTCCGGCAGGCGGCCCTGCCGTGGCGATGACGCTCGACGCCGGCTCCGGGGACCGGCTCATCGGGATCGTCCCCGGCCGGAGCCGACCCCCGGGGACCTCACCGCGCCGTCCTCGGCGCGCCGGTGCGAGCTCCGCCGGGGAACGGGAGGACGGCACGGCGGACCGGCCCGGGTCCAGGAAACCGGCCGGCGAATCGCCGGAGGACGGGAACACCCATTTCCGGTACGACCAGAACCTGAACAGGGTGCCGAGCGCGATGCCCGCCAGCTTGGCCGCGTTCAACGCCCACCAGTCGTCGACATCGGCGGTGTATTTGACGAAACCGATGAAAAGCAGCTCGATCAGCAGGCCGATTCCGTTCAGGGAGAAGAAAAGGACGTACTCCCGGGCCGGTCCCTTTCTCTCGCGATGGCGCCATGTCCAGTGCCGGTTCGCGACGTAGGAGAAGGTCGCCGCCACGACCGTGGCGATGACGTTCGCGATGAGCGTTCCCCGGGTGCCCCAGGCGAGCCAGAGAAGGTTGGCGATCGCCATGTTGACCGCGAACGCGATCGCACCGACCGTTCCGAATCTGGCCAACTCGCGGAGCGCACGCTCGAATCTGGTGAAAATCCGTTGGCCGAAATCCACGGTCTGCTCGGCTCCCTCTGCCCCGTCGCGCCGGTTTTAGGAGCGGAATATACTGACGCGGCCGTAGCGCGGCAAACCTGGAATTCCTTGACGTCTGCCGGTCCGCAGCCGGGCCTCCCCGCGCCGGGTCACGCGGCACACGACCTTACCGGCCACGACTGCGGACGGCGAGTCCCCGCGACCGGGGATCACGCCACCCGGCTCCGCGGCGGCCGGAACGCCGCGGGACCGTCCGGTGCCCCGGGGCGCCGGGCGGTCCCGTCCGCCGTGGGGGTCGGCTCACCCCTCCAGCGAGTTGCGGTACGGCGGCATGAAGCGCAGCCGGGGCATCTGGTCGGCGAGGACGCCGCCGTCGACGACGAGCGTGGTGCCGGTGACGTAGCGCGCGGCGTCGGAGGCGAGGTAGAGGACCGCGCCCACGACGTCCTCGGGCGTTCCGTAGCCGCCGCGCAGCGGGATGCGCTCCTCCCACGCGGCCTCGAAGGCCGCGCGGTCGAAGGGGAACTCTCCGTCGATGGGGGTGGCGATCATCCCGGGGGCGACGGCGTTGACGGTGATGCCGTGCGGGCCGAGCTCCGCGGCGAGCGACTTGGTGATCAGCTCCAGCGCCCCCTTGGAGGCGTTGTAGTGGGCGAGGCCGGCCTCGGCCATCAGGCCGTTCTTGGAGGAGACGGAGATGATCCGGCCCGCCACGCCGTCGGCGATCATGTGCTCGGCGACCCGCTGGGAGAGGAAGAACGCGGCGTCGGCGTTGACGCTCATGATCTCCCGCCAGGACTCCACGGTGATCTCGTTGAAGTGCTGGAGCCGGGCCACCCCCGCGTTGTTGACCAGGATGTGGATCGGCCCGTGGGCGGCGCGGATCCCGTCGGCCAGCCCGGCGAGCCCGGCGGTGTCGGCGAGGTCGAAGCCGTGGGCGTGCTCGAAGTCCGCCAGGCCGGCGGCGCCGGGCCGGTCGACGGCCACGACGCGGGCGCCGGCTTCGGCCAGCCCCAGCGCGAAGGCCCGGCCCAGGCCGCGGGCGGCGCCGGTGACGACCGCGAGCCTTCCGGACAGGGCCGTCACGCCAGCCCCAGCAGGTCGAGGGAGGGCCGGTGGATCAGCTTCTCGATCTCGTCCCGGTCCAGGGGCGGCAGGCCGGGGATGCCCGGTACCTCCCCGACCGCGCGCAGGCCGTCGACCGAGGCGTTCACGGTGGTGAACGGGTAGTCGCTGCCGAACAGGAGCTTGTGCCAGACCCCGTAGTCCTGCACCAGCCGCAGGCTGTGCCAGAGCTGGAAGGGCCGGTAGTGCAGCGCCGACACGTCGGCGTAGACGTGCCGGTGCTTGCGGATCACCGCGATGCACTCCCCCTCGTACGGGTGGGCGAGGTGGGCCAGGACCATGCGCAGCTCGGGGTGGCGGATGGCCACCTCGTCGAGGTGCACCGGCAGCGCGTACCGCAGCGGCGCGGCCGAGACGAACGTGGTCCCGGTGTGCACCAGCAGCGGCAGCCCGTGCTCGGCGGCGTAGGCGTAGAGCGGGTCGAGCGAGGGCGCGGCCGGGTCGAACCCGGCGTACATCGGCATCAGCTTGATGCCGCGCAGCCCGAGGTCCTGGTGGCCGTGTTCCAGTTCCTCGCGCCACCCGGGCTGGGTGGGGTCCAGGGACAGGTAGCCGACGAGCCGGTCGGGGTGGCCGGCCACGTAGGCGGCGACCGCCCCGTCGTCCACCCAGAGCCCGGACCTGCGCGCCTTGCCGCCGACGACGATCGTGCGGGTGCCCTCGGGCGCGGAGGCGGCGTAGTCGTCCCAGCGTACGGTCAGGTCGACGTGGCCGTCGTGCGCCCGCGCCGACTCGGCCGCGAACGGGTCGCCCACGTCGTCGGGGCAGGTGAACAGGTGCGAGTGGACGTCGACGATCACGTGCGGTTCCGCTTCTCCCAGCCTTCGGCGAACATGTTCCAGAACCGGTGGCTCGGCGGGTGCTCGGCGAAGACCTCGTCGGCCAGCTCGATGCCGAGACCGGGCGCCGTGGGCAGCCCGATGTGCCCGTCCACGACCGGCAGCGCGCCCCGCACGGCCGCGAAGACGTACTCCTCCAGCATCCCGTCGAAGGTCTCCAGGATCGTGAAGTTCGGCATGCCGAGCACCGCGTGCACCGAGGCGGTGGTGCAGACCGGCGAGTTGGAGTTGTGCGGCGCGACGAGCATCGCGTGCGTCTCCGCCTGCGCGGCCAGCTTCCTGACCTCGGTGAAACCGCCCGCCATGGACAGGTCCGGCTGGATGATGTCGACGGCGCCGGTGGCGAACAGCCGGGCGTACTCGTAGCGGTTGTGGAAGTGCTCGCCGCCGGAGATCGGCATCGGGGCGCGCTGCCGCAGCTCGGCGTAGCGCTCGATGTGGGTCCAGGGCAGGGGCTCCTCGAACCAGCCGACGTCGTACGGCTCCAGCTCGCGCAGCAGCCGCACCGCGGTGGGCATGGCGAAGCGGGCGTGCCCCTCGATGAAGATGTCGACGTCGACCACCTCGCGGACCGCGGCCACGATCTCGATCGAGCGGCGCAGCTCGGCCCGGGAGAGCTCGCCGAGCCCGGCACCGAACGGGTCGAACTTCAGCGCGGTGTAGCCGCGGGCCACCACGTCCTTGGCGCGGGCGGCGAACTCGCCGGGGTCGCGCTCCCCGGTGTACCAGCCGTTGGCGTAGACCCTGACCCGGTCGCGGCAGGCACCGCCGGTCAGCCGGTAGGCGGGCACGCCGAGCGCCTTGCCCATGATGTCGTACAGCGCCTGGTCGACCCCGGAGACGACGATCCCGCCGATGTCGCCGCCGCGCAGGAAGTCGCCCTGGTACATGCGCAGCCAGATCTCCTCGACGTCGAAGGGATCGGCGCCGATCAGGTGCCTGGCGGCCATGGCCTCGGCCAGCGAGGTGGTCTCCCGGCCCCGGTACGGGTGGGTGATCTCGCCGACGCCGCTGAGGCCCTCGTCGGTGTGGACGCGCACGTAGGAGAAGTCGCGCCAGGCCGTGCCGAGGGTCAGGGTCTCGACGCGGCTGATCCGCCCCGCGGGTCCGGCGGGGCGGGAGGTGTTCACGGTCAGCATCAGCGCACCGCCCCGCCCATGGTGCTGGTCCCGGCCAGGTCACCGACCGGGTCGCCGGCGGCGAGCCGGGCGCGCGCCGCCGCCTCGGCCGCCTCCAGCAGCCGGTCGGCGTCGGCGTCGGTGTGCGCGTAGGAGACGTGGCTGCGCTTGAGGTTGAGCGGCAGCTCGAACACTCCGTGCTCCAGCAGCCGGCGGCGGTACCCGATGAACATGCTGGCATCATTGCGCAGCAGGTCGTCGTAGGTGCGGGCGGGGCCCGTCATGAAGTACTCGACGAAGACCGAGCCGTAGCCGGTGACGAGGGCGGGCACGCCCAGGCCGGCGAAGACGTCGGCGAGCCCGGCGCGGATGCGGTCGCCGAGGCGGAAGACGTGCTCGTGCACGGGTTCGGTGCGGAGCTTGCGCAGGGTCGCCAGCGCGGCGGCGACGACGGCCGGGTGCCCGTTGTAGGTGCCGGCGAAGAAGGCGGGGCCGCCGGGGCGGGAGCTGAACAGCTCCATCAGGTCGGCGCGCCCGCCGAGCGCGCCGACCGGGTAGCCGTTGGCGATGGCCTTGCCCATGGTGGTCAGGTCGGGGGTGATCCCGCTGATCGCCTGCCAGCCGCCCAGGTCGTGCCGGAAGCCGGTGATCACCTCGTCGAAGACGAGGACGCTCCCGGCGCGGGTGCACTCCTCGCGCAGCGCGCTCAGGAACTCCTGCTCCGGCAGGAGGCAGCCGACGTTGTGCGGGACCGGCTCGACGATGACGGCGGCGATGTCGTGCCCGTGCTCGGCGAACGCCGCGCGTACGGCGCCGGCGTCGTTGAAGGGCAGCACGAGCGTCGCCTCCAGCACCTCGGGCAGGATGCCGGTCGAGATGGGGTCCCGGCCGCCGACGCGGTCGGGGGCGGAGATGACGTTGAGGCTGACCGCGTCGTGCCAGCCGTGGTAGCAGCCCTGGAACTTCACCACCAGCCGCCGCCCGGTCGCCGCCCTGGCGACCCGGAGCGCGTGGAAGGTGGCCTCGCTGCCGGTGCTGGTGAGCAGCACCTTCTCCACGCTGGGCACCAGTTCCACGAGCGTCTCGGCCAGCTCGACCTCGCCCCGGGTGACGCCGACGCCGCACAGGTCGACCGTGCGCCCGGCCTCGGCGACCGCCGCGGAGACGTCGGGGTCGTTGTGGCCCAGCAGCGGCGGGCCGAAGGCGGCGTGGTAGTCGACGTACTCGCGTCCGTCCGCGTCGCGGAACCTCGCCCCCTCGGCGTGGGTGATCACCAGGTCGGTGAGGCCGGGGATGCTGCGCTGGCCGCTGTTCACCCCGCCGGGGATGGCCCGGCGGGCGCGCTCGGCCAGTTGGGAGCCGGGCAGGACACCTTGGTTCACATCTTCTCCTCGGTGCGCCGGCCGGGGCCCAGCCCGGTCCCGGTCGGCGCGGTTTCTTCCGCCGCAGTGAAAATTCCGAACACTGTTTGGCACTGCCGAACAGTCGGGGCGAGTCTAGGCGCGGAAAAATCCAGCGGTCAACATGCATTTGTGTAACAAGGCCGTTAATCTGTTCGGTTGTGACGAACACTGCTGCTGAAGATTCGCGCTACTGGGTGCGCAGCGTCGCCCGCGCGGCCGACGTCCTGGAGGCCCTGGCGGGCGGCGCCCAGGGGGCCGGGATGAGCGTTACCGACGTCGCCGCCGCCTGCGGGCTGAGCAAGAGCGCGGCCTTCGCCACCCTCTACACGCTGCGGCACTACGGTCTGGTCGCCGACGACGGCGAGGGCATGAACCGCCGCTACCGGCTCGGGATGGCCCTGGCCCGCCTCGGCAACCGCGCCCAGGACCAGCTCTCGCTGCGCGACCTGGCCCGCCCCACCCTCGTCGAGCTGACCCGGCTGACCGGCATGAACTCCCGGCTGGCCGTGCCCGAGAGCGACCAGGCGGTGGTCGTCGACCAGGTCAGCAACGGCGAGCGCATCCAGGTCGACCTGCGCATGGGCACCCGGGAGCTGCCGCACTGCACCGGACTGGGCAAGGCGCTGCTCGCGGAGATGGCCGACGCCGACGTGTCCCAGCTCATCGAGCGGGTCGGCCTGCCGCGCCGCACGAGCCACACGATCACCGACCTGCCGACGCTCATGGCCCACCTGAAGACCGTCCGCGAGCTCGGCTACGCCGTCGACGACGAGGAGGACGCCGACGGCATCTTCTGCATCGGCAGCGCGCTGCGGGACCACACCGGGGCCTGCGCCGGGGCGATCAGCATCACCGGTCTCAAGCGCGACCTGCCCGCCTGGCGCTACCAGGAGCTGGGGCGCCAGGTGCGTGAGGCGGCCGAACGGATCTCGCGGGACCTGGGATACGGGGCTTGACATCCACCATCGGGATGTCTAGCGTCCTCGCCATCGTCTCGGGCGAACAGCTGGCTCCCGATGTGTCGCAGCCCCGACCCCGGAAGTTCCGGCCAGCAGCTCCGCCGCCTGCACGCCTTCGCGTGTCGCCCGACCTTCCGCACCACCCCCCTGCCGCGTTCCGCGAACGCGGGCTCGAAGGTTGAGGCCCCATGAACCACGTGGCCACCGTCGCGCGCCTGCTGGCGCTCGACGCCGACCATCTCCCCCACGGCCTGCTCGTCCAGGTCGCCGGCTACCACGCCCCCGGCGACGGCGGCGGCATGCTCGTCCGCTGGGACGCCGCCGCCACGCTCGCCCCCAACGGCGGCACCGTCCTGGCCCCGCCCCGCGCCCGCAAGGGCCGCTGGCTGCAGATCCACGACGGCGTCGGCGACTTCCGCCGCTTCGGGCACTTCGACGGCAAGACCCCCGCCGACGCCGCCCTCGACGCCATGGTCGGCGACCCGGCCATCCACCGGATCGAGGCCCACACCGACCTGCTCTTCGTCAAACGCCACACCTTCCACCGCTCCGGCATCGAGCTCGACTTCGGCGGCCACACCGTCCGCACCGACGGCATCGAGCGCAACACCCACGACAACCCCTTCGGCGCCGTGCTGTACTTCCGCGGCAAGGTCACCGACACGGTGGTCACCCACAAACTCACCGCCGTCATGCCCGACCTGTCCGACGTCTTCGAGGTGGGCGACTCCTCGAAGTTCGCCGTCGGCCAGTGGTGGACCGCCGAGGTCGACGCCCTCGCCGGGAAGTACGAGCGCGAGCTGCAGCGCATGGTCCAGGTGACGCAGATCGTCGACGGCTCCCGCATCCGGGTCAACTACAAGAACGGCTGGGAGCTGGCGGCCGGCCGCACGATCACCTGGACCAGGGTCGAGCCCGTCGAGCGCGCCCACGTCCGCGACATGGTCTTCGTCGGGGCCCCGCCGTACGACGGGCCCAACGACGGGTCCGTCCCGGACGACCGCGAGTACACCGGCTCGCATCCCGTGGCCTACGAGTACGCCGTCTCGTGCGACGTCTCCGGCATCCACGCCACCGCCACCTGGTGGCCGGTGATCATGCGGCGCTGGTGCACCCACTTCCGCACCGAGAGCTGCAGCCTGAAGAACCCGCCCACGGTGTTCTACGGCGGCGCCGGCTACCTCACCCAGCAGATCTACTGCCTGTACGGGCACGTCTCCGACTGCCACACCGCCAACGTCCGCCACCTCAACGACTTCACCGCCTCCGCCTACTGCACGGTCGAGAACTGCCACGGCGACGGCGACGACGCGGGCGGCAACCCCTTCACCACCCACGGGCAGTACGAGCACGACCTGGTCTTCACCGGCAACACCGGGCTGATGGACATCGCCAACAGCGGCGCGCTCTGGGGTACCAGCGCCAAGCGGATCACCGTCCGCCGGCACGTGTGCTCCTGGTTCGTCGCCGGAACGAAGATCACCGACCTGACGCTGGAGGACGTCCGGGTCATCCCCCGGGCCACGTTCGACCCCGCGGGAACGCTCCAGGTGAACGCCGACGGCGTCCAGATGCGCGGCTGCTCGGCCAAGACGTTCGCGATCGGGCAGCGCTCCAACCGCTCGGGACGGCCCAACGTGATCCAGGGCTGCACCTTCGAGCCTCCGGCGGAGGCGGTGGTCGTGCAGACCCCGGTGACCAACCCGGTGCACTTCGTGGAGTGCGTCTTCACCGGGCTGGACGGCGCGGTCTTCCGCGGCTCCGGGCCGCTCCGGTTCACCCGCTGCGAGCTGCGCGGCAAGAAGGGCGGCGGCCGGCCGGTCACCCTCGGCGCGGCCGAGATCGTCATCTCGGGCGGCCTCGTCGACGAGGCCCCGCTCCGGCTCAGCGCCGTACGGGACCAGATCCTGCGCCTGGGCGGCGGGGTGAAGGTGAGCGGCGGCGGCGAGGCGCTGCTGTCCCGGGCCGAGGGGACGGGACGGCTCCGCTGGGAGCTGATCGGCTACCGCGGCGAGACGAGCGGCCAGACCGCCCACCTCGTCCTGACCTCGGGGGACAACCACTACCGCGCGGTCGGCTCCGCCTTCACCGGCGGCCGGCTGGTGCTCACCGGCGCCTCGACCGTGCTGCACACCGAGTGCGTGGAGGAGGGCGTGGAACGCTCCCTGCCCGCCGAGGGCCCCCGCGTCCGCGTCGCCGACAACCTCTCGCTCTGAGTTCGCCGTGAAGGAGAAAGACCAGATGGACCGCCTGGACCGCCGCCAGATCCTCCGCACCACCGGCGTCGCCGGGCTGGCCGCCGTCGGCTCGCTGCTCGTCGCCGAGCCCGCCGCCGCCGACCCCACCCCGGCCCCCACCGCCGAGACCGCCGACGCCCTCAAGCCGAAGGACACGGTCCAGCAGGCCGACACGGTCGCCCGGCTGCTGTCCTTCGACCCCGCCCGCCTCGCCGACGGCACACTCGCCCAGGTCGCCGGGTACCACGCCCCCGGTGACGGCGGCGGCATGCTCGTCCGCTGGGATGCCGCCTCGACGCTCGCCCACAACGGCGGCACGGTGCTCGCCCCGGGGCAGGCGGCCAAGGGCCGCTGGCTGCAGATCCACGACGGCGTCGGCGACTTCCGCCGCTTCGGGCACTTCGACGGCAAGACCCCCGCCGACGCCGCCCTCGACGCCATGGTCGGCGACCCGGCCATCCACCGGATCGAGGCCCACACCGACCTGCTCTTCGTCAAACGCCACACCTTCTCCCGCTCCGACCTCGAGTTCGACTTCGGCGGCCACACCGTCCGCACCGACGGCATCGAGAAGGCCGGCCAGGACGACCCGTTCGCGGCGGTGCTGCTGTTCCGCGGCAAGGTCACCGGCACCGTGGTCACCCACAAGCTCACCGCCGTCATGCCCGACCTGTCCGACGTCTTCGAGGTGGGCGACTCCTCGAAGTTCGCCGTCGGCCAGTGGTGGGCCGCCGAGGTGAACCAGCTGACCGGCCGCTGGGAGCGGGAGCTGCAGAAGCTGGTCCAGGTGACGCAGATCGTCGACGGCTCCCGCATCCGGGTCAACTACAAGAACGGCTGGGAGCTGGCGGCCGGTCGCACGATCACCTGGACCAGGGTCGAGCCCGTCGAGCGCGTCCACATCCGCAACATGGTGTTCTTCGGCGTCGAGGGCGGCGACCAGTACACCGGCTCGCACCCCGTGGCCTACGAGTACGCCGTCTCGTGCGACGTCTCCGGCATCGAGGCCACCGGCACGTTCTGGCCGGTCGTCATGCGCCGCTGGTGCACCCACTTCCGCACCGAGCAGTGCACGCTCAAGAACCCGGCCTCGGTCACCTGGGGCGGCGCCGGCTACCTCACCCAGCAGATCTACTGCCTGTACGGGCATGTCTCCGACTGCCACACCGCCAACTCCCGTCACCTGAACGACTTCACCGCCTCCGCCTACTGCTACGTGGAGAACTGCCACGGCGACGGCGACGACCAGGGCCCGTTCGTCACCCACGGGCAGTACGAGCACGACCTGGTCTACACCGGCAACTCCGGCCTGATGACCTTCGCCAACTCCGGCGCCGCCTGGGGCTCGGCGGCCAAGCGGATCACCGTCCGCAAGCACGTGTGCTCCTGGTTCGTCGCCCGGGTGAAGGTCACCGACCTGACCCTGGAGGACGTGCAGGTGATCGGGAAGCCCAGCCTGCAGGGCTCCGGCATGATCTGGGTCAACGCCGACGGCGTGCAGATGCGCGGCTGCTCGGCCAGCGACACGCTGATCATCTCCCAGCAGTCCGCCCGGTCGGGTCGGCCGAACATCATCGACGGCTGCACCTTCGCCCTCCCCGCCAAGAGCGAGATCGCCCAGGCGAACGTCACCTCCCCCGTGCACATCAGCCGCTCGGTCCTGACCGGGCTGGACGGCAACACCTGGAACGGCACCGGGGAGCTGCGGTTCACCGACACGATCCTGCGCGCCCGCGAGAACGCCGCCCCGATCACCGTGGCCGCCGCCACGCTCGTCTTGGACGGCTGCACGGTCAAGGGCACCGGGCTGCGCCTGGCCGGCAAGGCCGACCAGCGGATCCGGCTGGAGGGCGGCACCGAGCTGAGCGGCGCGGGCGCCCTGCTCTCGCGCGCCGACGCCACCGGGGCGGTCACCTGGGAGCTGGCCGGCCACCGCAGCGTCGCGAGCGGGGCCGACGCGGTGCACGTCCTGCTCGAATCGGGCAGGAACCGCTACCTGGCGACCGGCTCCCTGTTCACCGGCGGGAAGCTCACGCTGAAGGCCGCCGCGTTCGGCGACGGCTCGTACCTGAAGCACACCGGCAACGTGGAGGAAGGCGTCACCCGGACCGACCTCCCCGAGGACGGCCCCCGGGTGCAGACGACCGGAAACCTGGTGGTGTAGGTGGACAGCGAACTCGGCACGACGGCCCACGGCGGGCCCGGCGCGGTGACCCACGGCGGCGGATCCGGTGGGCGGGCGCCCGGCGGGCGGCCCGTCACGCTGGCGCTCGTCGGGGCGGGCAACCGGGGGCAGACCTACGCCTCCTGGGTGCGCGCCCACCCCGGGCGTGCCCGGCTGACGGCCGTCGCCGACCCGGACCCGCTGCGGCGGGCCCGGGTGGCCGGCGACGGCGTCCGGGAGTTCTCCGACTGGACCGAGCTGCTCGCCTCCGGGGAGCGGATCGCGGACGCGGTGATCCTCGCCACCCAGGACCGGCTCCACGCCGAGCCCGCGGTCGCGCTGGCCGAGGCGGGCTACGACCTGCTGATGGAGAAGCCCCTGGCGCCCACCGAGGAGGAGTGCCGCCGCATCGTGGAGGCGGTCACCCGGGCGGGTGTGCTGTTCGCCGTCTGCCACGTGATGCGCTACACGCCGTACACCGACCTGGTCAAACAGGTCGTGGACGGCGGGACGCTCGGTGAGATCATGAGCGTCGAGCACCTGGAGCCGGTCGGCTGGTGGCACGCCGCCCACTCCTACGTGCGCGGGCCGTGGCGCAGCGAGCGCCTGGCCAGCCCGATGCTGCTCGCCAAATCCTGCCACGACCTCGACTGGCTCGCCTACGTCACCGGCCGGCGCATCGAGCGGGTGTCCAGCTTCGGCTCGCTCGGCCACTTCCGGCCCGAGCGGCGCCCGGCCAAGGCCGCCGACCGCTGCCTGGACTGCTCGATCGAGCCGGAGTGCCCGTACTCGGCGCCCCGCCTCTACCTCGGCACGCTCGCCGAGCGCGGCCCGATCTGGCCGGTCAGTGTGATCACCGGGGGCTCCGACGAGACCGCGGTGATCGAGGCGCTGCGCACCGGGCCGTACGGCAGGTGCGTGTACGCCTGCGACAACGACGTCGTCGACCACCAGGTGCTGGCCATGGAGCTGAGTGGCGGCGTCACCGCGACGTTCACCATGACGGCCTTCACCGAGCAGACCCACCGGCAGACCCGGATCTTCGGCACCCACGGCTGTCTCACCGGCGACGGCGAACGCGTCCGGGTCGTGGACTTCCGCGACGGGAGCACCGAGGTGATCGAGGCGGGCGGGACCGGCGGCTCCACCGCCGCCGACGACCACGGCGGCGGTGACAGCGGGCTGATGGACGCCTTCGTGCGCGCCCTGGCCGACGGCGACCCCGCGCACGTGCGGTCCGGCCCGGCCGACTCCCTCGACAGCCACCTGGCGGTCTTCGCCGCCGAGCGGGCCCGCCACACCGGCACGGTCGTCACCGTGCCCGAGCAGTAAGACACCCCCCGATGACCGATGAGAGGACCATGTCCATGCGAATGCGCGCACTCGCCGCGGCGGCGCTGGCGACGGGAATGCTGACCGCCTGCGGCGGCTCGGACTCCGGCTCCGGCGAGAAGCAGACCGTCACCATGTGGACCTACCCGGTGATCGCCGACCAGGCCAAGCACCAGGCGTTCTGGGACGAGCAGACCGCGGCCTTCGAGAAGGCCAACCCGACCGTCGACGTCAAGGTCGAGATCTACCCCTGGGCCAAGCGGGACGAGGCGCTGTCGACCGCGATCGCCGGGAACAAGGGTCCCGACGTGGTCTACCTGATCCCCGACCAGCTTCCCAAGTACGCCAAGACCCTCCAGCCCGTCGACGAGTACCTCTCCGCCGAGGCCAAGGCCGACTACCGCGACAACGCCAAGGCCTCGGTGACCATCGACGGCAAGATGATGGGCGCGCCGATCCTGATGACGTCCAACCCGCTGGTGTGCAACCAGAAGGCCTTCACCGAGGCGGGCGTGAAGGAGTACCCGACGACCTGGGACGAGCTGCTGGAGCTCGCCCCGACGTTCAAGGACAAGGGCATCGACGTCACCAACTACTGGGCCGACCCGGCCGCGACGCTCAACCAGTCGTTCTACCCGCTGCTCTGGCAGGCCGGCGGCGACGTGTTCGCCCCCGACGGCAAGAAGGTGGCCTTCGCCGGTCCCGAGGGGATCAAGGCGCTGACCTTCCTCAAGAAGCTCGTCGACGGCGGGTACGTGGAGAAGGACCTGCTCACCGGACTGCCCAAGTTCGAGCAGACCAACGTCGCGCAGAACAAGGTCGCCTGCACCTGGCAGCACGTCCCCGCCGACGTGGAGACGTTCTGGGGCAAGGAGAACATCAAGGTCTTCCCCCCGCTGAAGGACGCCAAGCAGGTCGGGTACGGGACCGTCGGCTCGCTGTCGATGCTCAAGGCCGCCGACGACAAGGACGCCGCGGGCAAGTGGATCGCCTTCGCGACGCGGGCCGAGGCCACCAAGGCCTACGACACGGCCTCCGGCAACTTCTCCCCGCAGAAGTCGACCGGCTCGCTGTACGCGAGCGACCCGGTGCAGGCCGAGATGGAGAAGACCCTCGACTTCACCACGGCCGGGCCGCTGAACGAGAAGGCGCGTGACGTCATGGGCGTGCTCGCGCCCGAGATCCAGGCCGCGCTGATCGGCAAGAAGACCCCCGAGCAGGCCCTCGCCGACGCCGCCGCCGCGGCCGACGCGCTGCTCGGCGGCTGACGACACACGCCGGGGCCCGCCCCGCCCGCGGGCCCCGGAGACAAGGGAGGTGACCATGGCGACGACGACCGCCGAGGCGCCCCGCCGGGGGGCCATCTCACGGTGGGAGACACGGACGGGGCTGCTGTTCGTCCTGCCGTGCTTCCTGCTGTTCCTGGCCTTCCGGTTCGGGCCGTCCATCGCCGGGGTGCTGCTCGGCTTCTTCGAGTTCTCCATCGGGGACAGTCCGGCCTTCAACGGCCTGGAGAACTTCCGGCGGTTGCTCGGCGACCCGGTGTTCTGGGACTCGCTCCGGGTCACGCTGGTCTACACGGTGTTGTACGTCCCGCTCTCGATCGGCATGTCGCTGGGCATGGCGCTGCTGGTGCGGCGGGCGTTCCTCGGGGCGAGGTTCTTCCGCTCGGTGTTCTTCCTGCCGGTCGTCACCAGCCTGGTCCTGGCCGGCACGGTCTTCACGTGGCTGTTCTCCTCCGAGGGGCCGTGGACGAAGCTGACCGGCGAGCCATGGCTGGCCTCGACCACGCTGGTGATCCCCGCCCTGGTCCTGGTCTCGGTGTGGTCCAAGTTCGGGTACGGCATGCTGATCATCCTGGCCCGGCTGCAGGACCTGCCCCGTGAGCTGGAGGAGGCCGCGCTCACCGACGGCGCCGGGGTGTGGCAGCGCTTCCGCCACATCGTGGCCCCGCAGCTCCGCCCGGCGCTGTTCTTCGTCGCGGTGATCGAGACCACCGGCTCCTTCCAGGTGTTCGACCTGGTCTACGTGATGACCGGCGGCGGCCCCGCGCACTCCAGCTACACCCTCGTCATGGCCCTCTACGACCAGGGCTTCAAGTACTTCGACTTCGGCTACGCCAGTGCCATCGGCGTCGCCCTGTTCGTGATGACCCTCGTCGTCGCGCTCGTCCAGCGCCTGATCATCGGGAGGAACCGGTGAGCCTGACCGCCACCCGCCCGGCACCGCCCAAGCGACCGGCCCCGTCGCGCCGCCGCGCGTACAAGGCGCTGGAGCCCTCACCCGCGGGCAGGGCCGTCCGGGTGGTGCTGCTCGCCATGGCCACCCCGGTCACGCTGTTCCCGTTCTACGCGATGGTCGTGCTGTCGCTGAAGCCGGCCGCGGCCGTGGAGTTCCCCGGAAGCCTGCTGCCCTGGCCGATCGACACCGGCGCCTACGCCCAGGTGCTCGGCGGGCGCGACCTGCCGCTGTGGACGTTCAACACGCTCGTCTACTCGGTGGTGAGCGTGGTGGCGGTGCTGCTGCTCGCCTCCCTGGCCGGGTACGCCTTCGCCAAGAAGCGCTTCCCCGGCCGGGAGACCATGTTCTGGTCGTTCCTGTCGATGGTGATGGTCCCCTACCACGTCACGCTGATCCCGACGTTCGTGCTCATCGCCGAGCTGGGCGGGGTCGACACCTACTGGGGGCTCATCCTGCCCACGCTCGCCAACGCGCAGGCGGTGTTCCTGATGCGGCAGTTCATCATGGGCCTGCCGGACGAGCTGTTCGAGGCCGCGCGCCTGGACGGGGCCTCGGAGTGGCGGATCTTCACCCGGATCGTGCTGCCGCTGTGCAAGCCGATCCTCGCCACGCTGGGCGTGTTCGTCTTCCTGTGGCACTGGAACGACTTCCTGTGGCCGCTGATCATCGGCCAGGGCGCCGAGATGCGCACGCTGACCGTCGGCATCGCCTCGCTCCAGCAGGAGAACGTGCCGCTCAACGTGGTGCTCGCCGGGGCGACCGTCGCGTTCGTCCCCATCTTCGCCGCCTACCTGGTCGGCCAGCGCTACTTCACCGAGGGCGTCACCATGTCCGGCATCAAGGGTTGATCAGAGAGTAGAGATGTTCACTTCAGAGACCGAACTGGAAGACCGGCTGGCCGCCCCGTCGGCCGGGCTCGTCGCCGACCTGGCCGCGGGCTCGGGTGACCTGGTGGTGCTGGGGGCGGGCGGGAAGATGGGGCCGAGCCTGTGCCGGCTGGCCCGCCGCGGCCTGGACGCCGCGGGCCGCCACGGTGACCGCGTGTACGCGGTCTCCCGCTGGAGCGACCCCGCCGCGGCGGCCGCCCTGGCGAAGGACGGCGTGGAGATCGTCCCGTCCGACCTGCTCGGCGGCGACCTGTCCGGGCTGCCGGACGCGGCCGACGTGGTGTTCATGGTGGGCGCCAAGTTCGGCACGAGCTCCGCGCCGTACCAGGCGTGGGTCGTCAACGCCGCCCTGCCCGCCCGGGTCGCCGAGCGGTACGCCGGGGCCAGGATCGCGGCCTTCTCCACCGGCAACGTCTACCCGCTGGTGCCGGTGGCGAGCGGCGGAAGCTCCGAGGACGACCCGGTCGGGCCGGTCGGCGAGTACGCCATGAGCTGCCTCGGCCGTGAACGGATCTTCGAACACGGCGCGGCCGCCCGGGGCACCCGGGTGGCGATCCTGCGCCTGAACTACGCGGTGGACCTGCGCTACGGGGTGCTCGCCGACATCGGGCGGGCCGTCCTGGCGGGCGAGCCGGTCGACGTGACCACCGGGCACGTCAACGTGGTCTGGCAGGGCTACGCCAACGAGGTCGCCCTGCGCGCGCTGAACCACGCCTCGGCCGAGCCGTTCGTCCTCAACCTGACCGGCCCGGAGACCGCCTCGGTCCGCCGGATCGCGGCCGCCTTCGCCGGCCGCTTCGCCTCCGGCGGTGCCGGGGCCCCGCGGAACTCGCCGGAAGCCGGGACCGGGACCGGGACCGGTGCCGCCGACGGGACCTCGACCGGGAGCGCGGCCGGGGCCGGGAGCGGGAGCGCGGCTGGAGCCTCGACCGGGAGCGCGGCCGGGAGCGGGGCCGTCATCGTGGGCCGGGAGGCCGAGACCGCCCTGCTCAGCGACGCCACCCGGTGCCACCGCCTGTTCGGCTACCCCGAGGTCCCCCTCGGCACCCTGATCGACTGGCAGGCCGCGTGGCTGCGGGCCGGGCTGCCCACGTCCGGCAAGCCGACCAAGTTCGCCGTCCGCGACGGGAGGTTCTGATGCTCCACGAGACGGCCGTGATCCCGGCCCACCCCCTGGCGCTGACCGCCGGGCGATCGCTGGACGAGCGCCGCCAGGCCGCGCTGACCCGCTACTACCTCGCGGCGGGCGCGACCGGCCTGGCCGTGGGCGTGCACACCACGCAGTTCGAGATCCGTCAGGCCGGGCTGCTCGAACCGGTCCTGCGGCTGGCCGCCGACGTCGTCCGCGCCGAGGCGGGCCGGCCGGTCACGAAGATCGCGGGAGCGTGCGGCGACGTGCGCCAGGCCGTGGCCGAGGCCGAACTGGCCGCCTCCCTCGGCTACGACGCCGTGCTGCTCTCGCCCGTGGTGCCCGGCGCCTCCGAGGCGGACCTGCTGGCGCGGGCCGCGGCCGTCGGCGAGGTGCTGCCCGTCGTCGGTTTCTACCTGCAGACCGCGATCGGCGGGCCGGTCCTGTCCCGGGCGTTCTGGCGGGCCCTCGCCGACCAGCCCTCCACGGCCGGCATCAAGATCGCCGCCTTCGACCGGTACCGGACCCTCGACGCCGTCCACGGCGTCGCCGCCTCCGAGCGCCGTGACGAGGTCGTCCTCTACACCGGCAACGACGACCACATCGTCGGCGACCTGCTGGCCGACCTGCCCGGTGGCCTGCGCTTCCACGGCGGGCTGCTCGGCCAGTGGGCCGTCTGGACCACCGCGGCCGTGGAACTGGCCCACGGGGTCCGCAGGGATCCGGCGCTGTGGGCGAGCCGCGCGAGCGCCGTCACCGACGCCAACGCCGCCGTCTTCGACCCCGCCCACGGCTTCGCCGGGTGCATCGCCGGCGTCCACGAGGTGCTGCGCCGCCAGGGCCTGCTCGCGGGCACCTGGTGCCTGGACCCGGCGGAGACCCTCTCCCCCGGCCAGGCGGAGGAGCTGACCCGGGTGAGCGCGGCCTACCCCTGGCTGACCGACGACGACTTCGTGGCGGAGCACCTCGATGACTGGCTCCGCTGACCCCGGCCGGACGGCCCCGGCCGCCGGGCGGGGACGACCCCTGCGGGTGCTGGTCAGCGTGCCGCCGGGGCTGCGCGGGCAGTTCTTCCCCGACCCCGCCCCGCTGCTGGCGCTCGGCGAGGTGACCTTCCTCGACGACCACCGGGACCTCCCCGGCGCCCTGCCCGGCACCGAGGTCCTGGTGACGAGCTGGGGCGTGCCACCGCTGGACGCGGCGTTGCTCGACCGAGCCCCGGGGCTGCGGCTGGTCACGCACACGGGCGCGAGCGTCAAGCCGTTCGTCACCGGCGAGCTGTGGGCCAGGAAGATCCAGGTCACCCAGGCCGGCGCGGGCATGGCCCGCTCGGTGGCCGAGGTCGCCCTGGCGTTCACGATGGCCCTGCTGCACCAGGTCCACCGCTTCGACCACGCGCTGCGGAGCGGGGTCGCCTGGGCCGAGGCCGAGCGGGCGCCGCTGCGGCACGAGATCCTGGGCTGCCCGGTCGGCGTGATCGGCGCCTCCCGCACCGGCCGGGCGTACATCGACCTGGTCCGCGCGCTCGGCGCGGAGGTCCGCGTCGCCGACCCCTACCTGGAGGGCGCCCTCGGGCTGGACGAGCTCCTGGCCACCAGCCGGATCGTCGCCGTGCACGCGCCCGCCCTCCCGGAGACCCGCCACCTGCTCGGTGCCCGCGAGCTGGCGCTGATGCCCGACGGGGCGGGCCTGGTCAACACCGCGCGCTCCTGGCTGGTGGACGAGGCCGCGCTCCTGGCCGAGCTGCGCGCCGGCCGGCTGGACGCGGCGATCGACGTCTTCGACGAGGAGCCGCTCCCGGCGGACCATCCGTTCCGGAGCCTGCCGAACGTGCTGCTCACCCCGCACCAGGCGGCCGGGACCGCGCAGGGCCGCCGCCGGCAGGGGGAGGTGGTGGTCGCCGAGATCGCCCGGTTGGCGGCGGGGCTGCCGCTGGAGCACGCGGTGACCGAGGACATGCTCCGCCGCATGGGCTGAGCCGTCGCGTCGGCGCGTTCCCGCGACCGCCTACGATCCCCTGAGACCTCCCACGACTTTTCACGACTTTTCACAACAAGGAGAGACATGCGCTACATGCGTGTCGGCGAGCCCGGCCGGGAGCGGCCCGTCGCCTTCGACGGCGAACGGTACGCGGACCTGTCGGGCATCACCCCCGACATCGATCCCGCGTTCCTGGCCCGGGGCGGGGTGGAGAGCCTGGCGGGCCTGCCGGAGATCGACGTCACCGGCCTGCGCGTCGGCCCGCCCGTCGCGCGGCCGGGGGCGGTGCTGTGCATCGGCCAGAACTACGCCGCCCACGCCGCCGAGTCCGGCGCCGAACCGCCCGCGACCCCGATCCTGTTCTACAAGGCCCCCAACACGGTGGTCGGACCGTACGACGACGTGCTGATCCCCCGCGGTTCCACGAAGACGGACTGGGAGGTCGAGCTCGCGGTGGTGATCGGCCGCCGCGCCCGCTACCTCGCCTCCCCGGACGAGGCCCTCGCCCACGTCGCGGGGTACGCGGTCGCCAACGACGTCTCCGAACGGGACTTCCAGCTCGCCGAGTCCGGCGGCCAGTGGTCCAAGGGCAAGAGCTGCGAGACCTTCAACCCGCTGGGCCCCTGGCTGGTCACCCCCGACGAGGTCGGCGACCCGCAGAAGCTCGGCCTGCGTTCCTGGGTGAACGGCGAGCCCCGCCAGGACTCCACCACCGCCGACATGATCTTCGACGTGGCGTACCTGATCTGGCACCTGTCACAGTTCACGGTGCTCGACCCCGGCGACGTGATCAACACGGGCACGCCCCAGGGCGTCGCCCTGTCGGGCCGGTTCCCCTACCTGGCCCCCGGCGACGTCATGGAGGTCGAGATCGACGGGCTCGGCCGGCAGCGGAACGTCCTCGCCTGACGTCTTCCCCCTCGCGGACGAGGGGGAAGACCCCGCCGTCACCCGAAGGAGGAGACCGATGCCCGAGCTCCGCACGGCGACACCCGCCGACCGGGACTCCCTCTACCGGACGTGGGCCGCGTGCTTCGACGCGCCGCACATCGTGCCGCTGTACGAGAGCGACCCCGGCAGGTACGACCGCACGTTCGTCGCGGCCGGGGACGACGGGATCGAGGCCGTCGTCTACTACGTGCCCCGCCGGATCCGCAACGCCTCCGGCGGGACGGACCTGGTCGGCGGGGTGGCCGATGTCGCCACCCGGCCGGACGCCCGCGGCCGCGGCCACGTCAGGCGGCTGCTCCGGCTGGCCGTCGCCGACATGACCGCCGCGGGCTGCGCCTGGTCCCTGCTGTTCACCGGCACCCCCGGCGTCTACGCCGGCTCCGGCTGGTCGGTCTTCGAGCTGGCCTACCCGACCGGTGTCCTGGCCCGTCCGGCCGTCCCCGACCCGCTGACCCGGGTCAGACCCGCGGGCGTCGGCGAGTGGCCGCTCCTCGCGGCGCTGCACGAGCGGCACAACGCCGGCCGGCCCCTGACCACCGTCCGCGGGCCGGACGACTGGAAGATGCGGGTGCCCCTCTGGTACGGGCCGCCGGTGGAGCTGACCGTCGCCGAGCTCGGCGGCGAGCCCGTCGGTTACCTGGTCGCCCGGTGGCACCCGGGCTCGGTCGAGATCCTGGAGACCGCCGGGGACCAGGCGGCCCTGTTCCGCGAGGTCACCGCGGAGGCCGCCCGCCGGGGGGTCACCCGCGGGTCGGCCCGGCTGCCCGCCGACGAGCCGGCCCGCGCGGCCCTGCCGCTGCTGTTCTCCCGGACGGAGCAGGCCGTCGACGCCACCGGCATGGTCCGCCCGATCCTGGGCGACCCCGCCCCCGTCGTCGGCTCCCCCGCCGCCGTCCACTGGCCCGCCGACTATTTCTGATCGCCGGCGACCCACCGCCGGCCGGGGCGGCGGGACGGCCGATGCGGAAATCCCGTTGCCCGCCGATGACCGGTTTCGCCAGGCTGGTGGGTATGGACGTCCCCTACCGGCAGATCCGCGCCGCCCACACGGAGGAGTCGATCACCGTCTACCAGGCCTACGACCCGGCGATCGCCGAACGGGCCGTGGCGGCGCAGACCTTCGTCCCGCCCTTCAAACGGGAACGGATGACCTGGATCAAGCCGTCGTTCCTGTGGATGATGTACCGCTGCGGCTGGGCCACCAAGCCCGGCCAGGCACGGGTCCTGGCGGTCGAGATCAGCCGGGCGGGCTTCGAATGGGCGCTGGCTCACTCCTGCCTCAGCCACTACCGGGCGGACCAGCACGCCGACCACGACGCCTGGGCGGCCCGGCTCCGGCGCAGCCCGGTGCGCGTCCAGTGGGACCCTGAGCGCGACCTCCGTCTGAACGCCCTGCCGTACCGCTCCATCCAGGTCGGCCTGTCCGGCCCGGCGGTCCACCACTACCTCGACGAGTGGATCGTCGCGATCACCGACGTCACCGGACTGGCCCGGGAGATCCACGCGGCCGTGCTCGCCCGCGATCTCGACCGGGCCCGGATCCTGCTGCCGGCCGAGCACCCGTACCCGGTGCCGGAGAGCCACCTGCGGACCATCGGCGCGTGACCGCCGGCCCGGACGGTCACGGCCCGCGCCCCCTCAGGCGGGGCGTTCGCCGAAGCCGATGTCGCCGTGTTCCACTCCGTCCCGGCCCGGTGACGGGGGTCGCGGCTGGTGCGGCTCATCCATGTGCCGGTGCGCCCGCCGAGCCGCTACGACGAGCTCGGCAGCCGCTCCCGGCGTATCACGCGTGCGCCTCCGTATCACGCGTGTCGCGTGCCGCCCCAGGGATTCGAACCCTGACCGTCCGCGTTCTAAACACGGTGCCTCTGCCGTTGGGCCAGGGCGGCCGGGCCGGACGGCTGCGGGAGCCGCCCGGCGGAGTGCCGGGTGTCGTCGGAACGGCAGGGCTCGAACCCGCGGCCTCCCGGTCCCGGACCGGGCGCTCTTCCTGCTGAGCTACGTTCCGTCACGCGTCCGGGCCGGTTGGCGTGGGCCGTACCGGACGCGCTGTGGGCCTGCCGACCGGGCGGGGGTCGCCACTCCCGCCGCCGAGTCCCAGTCCCTTGGCCCTCTTCTTTCAGGGCGGAGCCGCAGCGGGGACTCGAACCCCGTTCTGCTGGGTGGAAGCCAGCCGCCTCACCGGTTCGGCTTCTGCGGCGTGTCCCGGGAAGCCCCGGGCGGATCCCGTCACGCTCTCCCGGCGGGTCGCGTGAACGGATTCGCATTCGAGATGCTGCGCTGTGGAATTGTCGACGTGAGAAAACCAGCTGACCGCGGACATCGCGGCGCACACGGCCGGAAACGGAACGAGCCGCCTGCGAACGGTGTCCGGGGCGGCTCGGCGGATTCTCCCGCGAAGATCATCCGCCCGGCCGCCCGGAACCCGGGAGGAGCCCGCCGGTCAGCGAGGACACGCACAGAAGCGCCTGCCGAAACGGGGATTCCGCGTGGTTCACGGGTGGTCCTCTCTCGAAGTCCGGGGCGGTTTCCCCGGCCTTTCCCCATTGAAGGCCAAGGGCACCGGGGAATGCCAATGATTTTCGCCGGGGTTTCCGCCGGGGTTTCCGCCGGGGTTTTCGCCGGGTGGTCTCCTCCCCCGTGTTCCGGCCGTCTCGGGGAAGGCGGGACCGATGCCGCCGACCGCCGGATGGCGGCCTGCGGTTCGCTCATCGCGGCCATGTTGCGGTTGTGAGAGGATCCCGGGCTCGCGCATGATCCGTGGGGAAGGCCGTTCGGGTGAACCGGCGCCGCCGCTTTCCGGGCGGCACCGTCATCCGAGCGCTACCGTCGTCCGAGCAGCACCGTTTTCCGAGCACCATCGTCTTCTTCCGAAGGTGAGGGACATGGCACTTCATCCGAACATCGATCCCGGACTGGCCGCCGCCCTGGAGGCCATGCCGCTGCCGCCCATGGACTTCGACTCCATCCGGCTGGAGGACCTGCCCGACATCCGCGTCCAGCACAGCGCGGCGCGCGCGGCGATGGCCCCGCTCGTGGCGGACGAGCGGGTCACGATCGAGGATCGGACGGTGCCCGGCCCGGAGGGCGACCCGGACATCCGGCTGCGGATCTACCGCCCCGCCGGGCAGGAGGAGCCCGTTCCCGGCCTGTACTGGATCCACGGCGGCGGGATGATCTTCGGTGAGGTCGAGATGGAGGACCCCCGGCTCATCGACTACGTCGTCCAGGTGGGGTGCGTGATCGTCTCGGTCGAGTACCGCCTGGCGCCCGAGCACCCGGACCCGGCGCCGGTGGAAGACTGCTACGCGGGCCTGGTGTGGACCGCCAAGAACGCCGCCGAGCTCGGCATCGACCCGGATCGCCTGGCGGTGGGCGGGCTCAGCGCCGGGGGCGGGCTCGCCGCCGGCACCGTGCTGCTGGCCCGCGACCGGGGCGGCCCGGCGCTGGCGTTCCAGCTGCTGATCTGCCCGATGCTGGACGACCGCAACGCCACCCCGTCCAGCCACGAGTTCACCGACGCGGTCGTCTGGCCCCGGGCGGCGAACCTCCTCGGGTGGACGGCGCTGCTGGGCGACCGGCGGGGCGGCGACGACGTCTCCCCGTACGCGGCCCCGGCCAGGGCGACCGACCTGTCCGGCCTGCCCCCGGCGTACATCGACGTCGGCGAGCTGGAGGTCTTCCGGGACGAGTGCGTCGACTACGCCCTCCGGCTGGTGCGGGCGGGCGTCTCCACCGAGTTCCACCTCTACCCGGGGGCCTTCCACGGCTTCGACGGGCTGCTCCCCCAGGCGGAGATCAGCCGCCGGGCCGCCGCCGAGCGGGTGGTCGCGCTGCGCCGGGCGCTGCTCGGCTGACGGCGGGCCGCAGGCGGAGCAGGTGCAGGGCCAGGTGCGCCCGGAGCCGGCCCGCCGGGTCGGCGAGGGAGAAACCGAGGACGGCCTCCGCCCGTGCGATGCGCGCGGCCAGTGAGCTGTGGTGCAGGTGCACGGCGGCGGCCGCCCGGCGCACCGTCCCCGCCGCGCACAGGGCCCGCACCGCCTCCAGCGCCTCCGCCCCGTACGGCCGGCGGGAGAGCTCCTCGGCCGCGCGCACGTCGGGCAGGTCCGCGATCGCCTCGTCCGGCACGTGGGTCGCGAACAGGGCCAGTGCTCCCAGGCCGGCCCACTCGACCACCCGGTCGGCGGGGTGCGGGCCGGTGAAGCGCAGGGCGGTGCGCGCGCCCTCCCAGGATTCCGCGACCCCGGCTCCGCTCGTCCGCGGCCCGACGCCGACGCGCAGGTCCTCCGGCGCCCCGGGTGGTTCCGGCAGCTCACCGGGCCGGTCGAGCCCCGGGCTCACCAGCACCGCCACGGTGTCGCCCATCCGGGCGGCGCGGGCGTGCCGGCCGGTGGCCCGGAGCCAGGCGGCCGCGGTCGTCCCGTCGCCACGCCCGTCGTCGTCCCGGGCCGGGAAGGCGAGCACCTGCAGGTCGGCGGCGGGGCCGAACCCGAGCAACCGCAGGGCGCGCGCCCGCTCGGCCTCGCCGGTGTCGGCCGACAGCGCCAGCTCCACCAGGGCGGGGTCGGCGCCCGCCTGCGCCCGGGCCGCGGACCGCTCCAGGATGACCTCGGCCGCACCGGCGAAGCGCTCCAGCACGATCTCGTCGAGGCCGTGGGCCGTCCCCTCGCGTTCCATCCACACGGTGCCGAGGGCCGATCCGAGCGGGCGGCGGACCGCCGTGCCGGGAGGTTCGGCGGACTGCTCCGCCGCCCCGCCGGGGACGACCCGTGTCCGCCTGCCGGTGACCGCGTCGACCAGGCCGACCGGGCACCGCGCCAGGCGGGCCGTGGCCTGCAGCAGCGCCGGGACGCTCGCGTGGTCGCGCACCAGCGAGTCGAAGTACGCGATGACCCGGACCGCGCTCTCCGCGTCGGCGTCCAGGGTCGACAGCCGCAGCAGTAATTCCTGCACGGCCCCACCCTAGGCCGCCTCCCGCTCCCGGGCCACGCCGCCGGATCCGGCCCCCGGATGCCGTGGCCGCCGCGACCGGCGACCCGCGGCGATCACGGCAGGGCGCGGCCCACGGTGCACCGCGGCGGTCACGGCGCGGTCACCAGCGGTGGTGCACCTGCGGCCGGATCAGCTCGTCGTAGATCTCCCGCACGGCACGCAGGGTCTCCCCGGGCAGCGGGTCCATCGCCGCCGCGGCGGCGTTGGCGCGGGCCTGGCCGGGGTTGCGGGCGCCGGGGATGACCACGGACACGCCGGGCTGGTCGAGGATCCAGCGCAGCGCGAACTGCGCCATGGTCGCCTGTGGGGGCACCAGCGGGGCCAGCCGGCGTACCGCCTCCAGACCGGTGGCGTAGTCGACGCCGGAGAACGTCTCGCCGACGTCGAAGGCCTCGCCGTGCCGGTTGAAGGTGCGGTGGTCGTCGGCCGCGAAGACCGTGGACTCGTCGTACTTGCCGGACAGCAGGCCGCTGGCCAGCGGGACGCGGGCGATGACGCCGACCCCGGCCGCGGCCGCCGCCGGGAGCACCTTCTCCAGCGGCTTGAGGCGGAAGGCGTTGAGGATGATCTGCACGGTGGCCACGCCCGGCCGCGCGATGGCGGTCAGCGCCTCCTCGCAGGTCTCGACGCTCACCCCGTACGCGGCCACGCGCCCCTCCTCGACCAGGGTGTCGAGGGCGTCGAAGACCGTGTCGGTCGAGTAGACCGGGGTGGGCGGGCAGTGCAACTGCACCAGGTCGAGGGTGTCGACGCCGAGGTTGGCCCGGGAGCGGTCGGTCCAGGCGCGGAAGTTGTCCAGGGTGTAGGCGGACGGCTCCTGGGCGACGCGGCGGCCCATCTTGGTCGCGACGGTCAGCCCGGCCCTGTGCTTGATCAGCCGTCCGACGATCTGCTCGCTGCGGCCGTCGCCGTACACGTCGGCGGTGTCGACGAAGGTGACGCCGGCGTCGACGGCGGCGTCGAGCGTGGCCAGCGCCTCGTCCTCGCCGACCTCACCCCAGTCCGCCCCCAGCTGCCAGGCGCCCAGCCCGACGACTCCGACCTGCCTGCCGGTTCTTCCCAATTCACGCTGTTGCACGTCAGCGATCGTAGCCTGCCGGGCGAGGCGGGCAGCGGGTCCGCGGGGTGCTCGCGGCGGGCGTCCACTCCGGGTCACGGGCCGTCACGGGCCCGCTCCGGTCCCGCAGCCCGCCCGGCCACGAGGACGGGGTGTCCGGGTGGGAGGGCGGAGTAAGGTCATCTGGCGGGGCCGCCCGGGACCGCGGCCCGCTTCAGGCTTTGCTTATATAAGCAGCTACTGAGACAGTGAGGCTATGCACGCGCTCGACGTCCTCGGCGACCCGGTCCGGCGCCGGATCCTGGAGCTGCTCGCCGACGGCGAGCTGGCGGCCGGCGAGATCAGCGCCGTGGTGCAGGCGGAGTTCGGGATCTCCCAGCCCGGTGTCTCCCAGCACCTGAGGGTGCTGCGCGAGAACGGGTTCGCGACCGTGCGGGCCGAGGGCACCCGGCGCCTGTACGCCGTCGACCCCGCTCCGCTGCGGGAGGTGGACCGATGGCTCGACCGCTACCGGCACTTCTGGAACCAGCACCTCGACGCCCTGGGCACCGAGCTCGCGCGGGGCAGGCGGGAACGCCGCGCCCGGGAGGCCGCCCTTCCGGAACCTCCGCCCGCACGTCCGTAAGGTCCCGGGCAGAACGACGGTCCCGGCCGCCCGCGGCACCTCCCGAACAGGTCATTCCATAACGGAGTGCGAGACGACGTCTCTATTGACGCAACCTTATGGTGCGGGCTAGCGTGGCGGAAGAACCACCAGCCACAGGAGAACGCCATGATCCAGGTAGCCGCACAGGGCTCCGGATCCGTCCTGTCCGGCTACGCGGAACCGATGCGAATCCACCCGCCGCGCAAGGGCCTGCGCCCGGGCACCGCCGCCGGGGCTCCGCAGACTCCTTTCTGACCTGTTTCCGGTCCGGTGCCACGGCGGTTCCCGCCGCCCGACCGCTCGTCTGGTGTTTTCCGCCGTTTCCCGCACCCGGATCGCGAGCACCGTCACGATGACCCCTTTCTGAGACGACCCCAAGTACTCGGAGTGCCCCACCATGACCACAGACGTCTCCCTGTCCCCGATCACCGGTCCCTCCGCCTGGCGCGGTGACGAGCTGGCCGGCTCCACCGAGTGGATCTACGTCCTCGGCGACGCCGAACGGGAGGAGCTGGAGGCCGTCGGCCGCCGGTTCGTCGAGGACGACCCCGACCTGCGCACCGTGGTGGCCGAGAGCTACCCGCTCTCGGCCGCACGCGGCATGATCGAGGAGTGCGCGCGGCAGATGGACCGCGGACGCGGCTTCGTGCTGGTCCGCGGCCTGCGCACGGAGGAGTACGGCGACACCCTGGCCGGCGCGATCTTCTTCCTGATGGGCCTGCACCTCGGCACCCCGATGGAGCAGAACCAGCTCGGCAACGTGCTCGACCACGTCATCGCGACCTCCAACAAGACGCTGGACGACCCCGGGGCGCTGCCGTCGCGGGTGCGCGACCGGCTGCCCTTCCACTCCGACAGCTCCGACGTGGTGGCGCTGATGTGCCTGCGCGCGGCCAAGGACGGCGGCGCCAGCAGCCTGGTGAGCGGCACGACCATCTACAACGAGATCCTGCGCCGCCGGCCGGACCTGGCGCCCCTGCTGTTCGAGCCCTGGCACTGGGACTGGCGGGGCCAGGACCCGGACGCGCTCTCGGACACCTACGTCTCGCCGATCTGCAGCTACGTCGACGGCATCTTCAGCACCTACGCGGGCAGCTCGATGATCTTCTCCGCGCAGAAGTACCCCGGCGTGCCGCCGCTGACCGACGCACAGATCGAGCTGCTGCACCTGTACGACGAGATCGCCCAGGAGCCGGGCCTCGCGCTCGACATGGACTTCCAGCCGGGCGACGTCCAGTGGCTGCTGAACTACGCGGCCCTGCACTCGCGGACCGGCTACGTCGACTGGCCCGAGCCGGAGCGCCGCCGGCACCTGCTGCGGCTCTGGCTCAGGCGCGACGTGGGCCGCCCGCTCGTGGAGGGGTTCGGCAAGAACGTGGTGAAGGCACGCGGCTCCGACGCGGAGAGGAAGCCACTGGAAGGGGGCAGCTTCCGGATCGCCGAGGCGGTCGTGCCGAACATGGACTGGGGTAACTGACTCCGGTGACACTTCGCGATCTGCCCGGCTCAGGTCGCGTGAAGACGGCCACCACGTGATCATTCGGAGTCCGTGAGGACATCTGAAGATCGCGTGATGGCCGTATCCGACAGCGTGGACCCTGACGCCCGCCGGGTCGCCTCCGACGACCCGGCGGGCCGGATCGTCCACGACGAACCGCGCCGTACCGCCACCGCCTACGTGCGCGGCCTGCCGGCCGACATCGACCGCGAGAACTGCTGAATTCCGGCCGAACACTCCGGGCTGAGCGGCCCGAGGACACCGTCAGCGGTCGGGGGAGAGATCACCCGCCCGGGGTCAGGCATGGGCCGTCTCGTCCGGCGCGGGAAGCGCCAGGGACGGCAGCGGCGGGATAACCTGCGCGAGCCACCCGCCCGGGCCGGCGGTGAAGTGCGGGGCCGCCTCGGACACCCACCGGGAGCGGACCGCGAGAGT